>DGDL01000004.1:2754-45721 GCA_002385415.1 Clostridiales bacterium UBA3953 | reverse complement strand
CTTCACGCCGCACATCATGACCAGGCGCGCTATGCCGATGCAGGCGCCGATTGCGTCAAAGTCCGGATGGCGGTGGCACATTATAAGCACGCGCGAGCTTTTTGAAATCTGGGCCGCAAGCTCGTCTGCAACCACCCTTGCACGCACCTTTGTGCGTTTCTGCACGGTTTTGGTGCGGCCGCCGTAGAAATCCATGCCCATCTCGTTTTTGACGACGACCTGGTCGCCGCCGCGCTGAAGCGCCATGTCGAGCGCGGAGTGTGCGGCACGCTCTTTTTCGGCAAGCGAGCCGGTGACATGCGCTATACCTATCGAAACGGTGACGGGCAGGCTGGACTCGCCCACGCGGATTTCGCGTATCTCATCGAGAATTTCGAATTTGTTTTCGATGAACTGCTGCATGTGGCGCGACTCGAAAATGAAAATATACTTGTCGCGCTCGTATTCTTTGAGCACGCCCCCGACCGACTGCGCCCATCTTTCAAGGATTGCTCCCACTTCGGCGGACGAGCCGCGGTATTTGTCCGAAACGAACTGCATCAGCTCGTCGAAGTTATCTATCATTATATACGCAATGAGCGTTTCGGTGTCCGAGAGCTTTTTATATGCGTTGCTTAGCTCGGTGCGGTCGCTCCAGACCGTCAGGTTGTAGTTTTTTGTGCCCGTGCTGATTTTATAGCCTTTAACTTTGTAAAACCCGTCAAAAGCGACGATGTCCACGCCGTCCGGGCTCTCGTCTGCCATGACCGCTGAAACGGGCAACTCGGTAAACTGCTCGAAATTTTTGCCGTAAAACGACTCCTTTGTGCCCGCAAGCGCCGAGAAAGCCTTGTTATACCAGACGATTTTACCCGACTCGTCGCAGATAATGACGGGCATCCACAGTTTTATTATCAAATCGAGCGTGATGCTGCCGAGCATGGGCTTGATTTCGCTGTCCAGCGACAGCGAAACGCGCATGCCGAGATAGCGGAACACTATCGCTAAAATCAGCATCAATGCAAGGTAGACGCCGCCCACAAAAAGGCCTGTCCAGACGGGGCTTGCGCTGCTGTATCGACAAAGAAATCCATACAGCGCCATAAATGCGAGCGCAAGTGCTGCGTTGACCGTGCCGCGCAAAAAGGATGTGCCGGCTAAAAGTTCTTTGATTTTTTTAAGCAAACTGTCGGCCTCCTTTCGATGCGGCGGGCTTTGCTATTACAATTATAACATAAACAGACGTGTTTTGTAAATACATTTTCACTATTCGGTGTTATTTTGTGACAATGCTAAAGCACTGTGGCAAACAAGTTTTTTCGCGGTTGACTGCTGTCCGGGCCGCCCGGGATTTTGCCGAAATATATCGAAAAATGCGGTCTGCGTTTACTTTTCAAAAAAATTGACACCTGTATAGTATTGCCGCGTGCGGCACAAGATACGCCATGGCGGCAGATTTACATAATAACGTTCTTAAATTAATAAAATCTGCATTTACAGCATGACAAAAAAATGTTATAATATCGGTTGTATGAAAAAAGCTCCAACGGCGGCAATCTATACGCTGGGTTGCCGCGTCAACCAATACGAAAGTGAAGCCGTCGCGGCACATCTACGCTCGCGCGGCATAGACGCCGCGACCGCCGAATCGCCCGGCGACGTTTGCGATATTTATATCCTCAACACCTGCGCCGTCACGGCAGAAAGCTCGGCAAAATCCCGAAAGCTGCTGCGCCGGCTGCGCAGGATAAATCCGCGCGCCGTTATTGCGGCGGTGGGCTGCGACGCCCAGCTTGAACCGGGCGAGCTGTCGGTCGCCGGCGCAGACATAGTCGCGGGCAGCCGCGGCAAACTGGAGGCGGCCGAGCGCGCCGCCGAGCTTGCAGAGCGCAGATTGAGCGAGAGCGCAAGCGAGGACGCGCCGCCCGCTCCTGTTATTGCCGTCAAACCCGCAGACCAGCTCCCGCCCGAGCCGATGAGAATCGAAGGCTTCGGGCGCACGCGCGCCTATATAAAAATACAGGACGGCTGCGACGGCAGTTGCGCCTATTGCATTATACCCAAGCTGCGCGGAAATGTGACCTCCCGTCCGAAGGACGAGGTTGTGGCAGAGGTTGAGGCTGTCGCCAAATCGGGCTGCAGGGAAATAGTTTTGACCGGCATAGAAACGGCATCTTACGAGCACGACCTGCCGGGTCTGGTGGCGAAGGTGGCCGAGATTGAGGGAATAGAGCGCGTGCGGCTCAGCTCGCTCGACCCGTCATATCTGCGGCCGGCTGTCGTGGACAGGTTTGCAAAAGTAGAAAAGCTCATGCCGCACTATCACATTTCGCTGCAAAGCGGCTCGAGCCGCGTGCTTGCCGCAATGCGCAGAAAATATAATGCCGAGCAAGCGATGCGAAATATCCAGCATCTGCGGCATGCGATACCTGGCGTGAAGCTGACGGCCGATATTCTCACCTGTTTCCCGGGCGAAACCGACCGGGATTTCATGGAAACGGTCGAGTTTGCGCGCAAGGTGGAGTTTTACCACATGCATGTTTTCACCTACTCGCCGCGTCCCGGCACCGAAGCGGCAAATCTGCCCGAGCTTCCGCCCGAACTGCGCGCCGAGCGCTCGAGGTTGCTCCGCGAGCTTGCCGAGGAGCTGCGGGTCCGCCATCACAGGCGCGCGGTTGAGCTGGGCGAGCCCGTCGAAATACTGTTTGAGCGGCAGTCGGGCGAATACATGACCGGACACACGCGCGACTTCATGGAAGCCGCGGTGAAAATAGACGGCGCCCGGTCGGCAGACGAGCTGCGCGGCGAAATTCTGCTTGCGCGCCCTGTCCGCGCCGATAAAAAGCATATAGTTTGCGAGCTGCTTTGACCGGCTTGATATATACAATCTGTTTACGGAGAGTTTTGCATGGTCTATAGAATATATGTCGAACGCAAAAAAGGTTTTGATACGGAAGCCGAGATACTTGCCTGCGACCTGCGTGAAAACCTGCAGCTGGACGGGCTGCGCTCTGTCCGTATTTTAAACCGCTATGACGTCGAGGGCGTGTCGCACGAAGTTTTTCAGGCCGCATGCCCGACGGTTTTTTCCGAGCCTCAAACCGACATTGTATCAAGCACATTTTCCGCCGGTGAAGGCGATTTTGTGCTTGCGGTCGAATATCTGCCCGGCCAGTTTGACCAGCGGGCCGACTCCTGCGCGCAGTGCGTGCAGCTTTTGTCGCGCGGCGAGCGTCCAATTGTGCGCACTGCCCGCGTTTATATTTTTGGCGGCGAGCTTTCCCCAATGCAGCGAGAGAAGATAAAATCTTATCTTATCAACCCCGTCGAGTGCAGGGAAGCGTCGCTCGAGCTGCCGGACACGCTCAAGCTGCCCTACGAGGAGCCGGACGACGTCAAGGTGATAGAGGGCTTTCGGTCTGCCGACCCCGAAGAGATAATCAAGGAATACGGGCTGGCAATGGACGCCGCCGACGTGCGTTTTTGCCAGGAGTATTTCCAGTCGGAGGACCGCGACCCGACCATGACCGAGCTGCGCATGATTGACACCTACTGGTCCGACCACTGCCGGCACACGACCTTTTTGACCGAGCTGCACAGCATCGAAGTCGAGGACGAATATGTAAAAGCGACGCTGCAGGACTATCTCGAGCGCCGGTCACAGCTTTATGCCGACTCGCCGAAAAAGCGGCCTGTCTCGCTGATGGACCTCGGCACCATTGCGGCGAAAATACTCAAAAAATCAGGCGTGCTGGACAATCTTGACGAGTC
This sequence comes from Clostridiales bacterium UBA3953, assembly GCA_002385415.1. Lineage (GTDB taxonomy): Bacteria > Bacillota > Clostridia > Oscillospirales > CAG-272 > DTU078. The sequence continues at coordinate 41,971 of DGDL01000004.1, read as the reverse complement.
CGACGAAGTAAACGCCTGCTCGATAAAAATAAAAGTCGATGTGGACGGTCAGGAGCAGGACTGGCTGCTCATGTTTAAAAACGAGACCCACAACCACCCCACCGAGATAGAGCCTTTCGGCGGGGCGGCGACCTGTCTCGGCGGCGCCATCCGCGACCCGCTCGCCGGCCGCGCCTATGTATACCAGGCAATGCGCGTGACCGGCGCGGGCGACCCGCGAACTCCGGTATCACAGACACTGCCGGGCAAGCTGCCGCAGTCAAAGCTGACAGTCGCCGCGGCAAACGGCTACTCGGCATACGGTAACCAGATAGGAGTTGCGACCGGACTTGTCTCTGAAATTTACCACCCGCGCTATGTAGCAAAGCGCATGGAGGTGGGCGCGGTGGTCGGCGCCGCACCCGCCGAGAATGTGGTCAGGAAAAAGCCGCAGCCCGGCGATGTCGTTATCCTGCTCGGCGGCCGCACCGGCCGCGACGGCTGCGGCGGCGCGACCGGCAGCTCGAAAGCGCATACCGCCGAGTCGCTTGAGAGCTGCGGCGCCGAAGTGCAAAAGGGCAACCCGCCCGAAGAACGCAAGCTGCTGAGACTGTTTCGCAACCCCGAAGCGTCCCGCCTTATCATACGCTGCAACGATTTCGGCGCGGGCGGCGTTTCGGTGGCGATAGGCGAGCTTGCGGACGGGCTTTCAATCGAGCTGGACCGCGTGCCCAAAAAATATGAGGGGCTGGACGGCACCGAGCTTGCAATATCCGAGTCTCAGGAGCGCATGGCGGTGGTTGTGCGGGCGGAGGACGCAGAGCGCTTCTGCGAGCTTGCCGCGCGCGAAAATCTGGAGGCGACAGTTGTAGCAACCGTCACCGCCGAGCCGCAGCTTACCATGACATGGCGCGGCAAGCGCATAGTGTCGCTGTCCCGCGAGTTTTTAAATTCAAACGGCGCGCCCAAATCGGCGGACGTTAAAATACCTCATATAGATACCGAAAGCCTTTACAGCGGAGTAAAAGCGGAGGCGGGCGCCCGCGATGTGTTCGAGTCGGTGCTTTCCGACCTGGGCGTGTGCTCGCAAAAAGGGCTTGTCGAGCGGTTTGACTCGACGGTGGGCGCGGCGACGGTAGTTTTGCCTTTCGGAGGCAGCGAGCAGCTTACGCCCGCCCAGTATATGGCCGCAAAATTGCCGGTCATAGGCGGTAAAACCGACACGGCATCGGTGATGTCCTTCGGTTTCGACCCGTATATATCCGAAAAGTCGCCGTATCACGGTGCATATTGCGCCGTTGTCGAATCTGTTGCAAGGCTTGTCGCGGCGGGCGTTCCGTGGCGGCGGGCAAGGCTGTCATTTCAGGAATATTTCAGGCGCATGGGGCCGGACGCCGAGAGCTGGGGGATACCTTTTTCGGCACTGCTCGGCGCTTACAGGGCGCAAATCGGGCTCGGCGTCGCCGCAATCGGCGGAAAGGACAGCATGAGCGGCACCTTTGAAGGCGAAGGCATGCCCCGCATGGATGTGCCGCCGACGCTTATTTCGTTTGCCATTGCGCCGTATCGTGCATCGAAACTTGTCACGGCCGAGTTCAAGCGCCCGGGAGTCGGCGTTTACCTGCTCGAGCCGGAGCTTGGCAGTGACATGCTGCCGACCGAACAGTCGCTTGCCGAGATTTTCGATGCGGCGTTCGAGCTTGCCTCGACGGGCGCCGCCGACAGCATATATGCGGTGGGCTTCGGCGGCATTGCGGAGGCTGTCGCCAAATCCTGCTTTGGCAATATGATTGGCTTCCGGTTCGCCGAGCACATGGACGCCGCCGATCTCACGCGCAAGCGTCCCGGCGCGCTTCTTGTCGCGACCGACAGAGACCCCGGCAGGGGAGTGCTGCTCGGTCACACCACAGACGAAAAATTCATATATTGCAACGGGGAGCAAATCCCACTCGACCGGCTGGCAAGCGTATGGAGCGAGCCGCTGGAGCGCGTGTTTCCCACAAAACCCAAGTGCGAGCCGGAGCTTGCGGCGCAAAAGCCGCCGGCGCTGACCTGTGGCGAGCGCTACAAGGTGACGCCGCCCGCAAGATTTGCGCGTCCACGGGTGGTGATACCTGTTTTCCCGGGCACAAACTGCGAATATGACAGCGCCCGCGCTTTTGAGGAGGCAGGCGGCGAGCCGGTTATCTGCGTGCTGCGCAACCTGACTCCGCAGGCGCTGGAGGAGTCGCTGCGCGAGCTTGCCGCCGCAATCGACGACGCGCAGATACTCATGCTGTCCGGCGGATTTTCGGGCGGAGACGAGCCGGACGGCAGCGGCAAGTTTATTGCGGCCGTGCTGCGCAGTCCGATTGTCAGCGAGGCGGTGACAAGACTGCTGGACGACAGGCTCGGTTTGATACTCGGTATTTGCAACGGGTTCCAGGCGCTCATAAAAAGCGGGCTTCTGCCCGGCGGCCGCATACTGCCTTCGCTTGCCCCGGATAGCCCGACACTGACATTTAACCTCATCGGGCGCCATCAGTCAAAGATGGTGACAACAAGAGTTGCCAGCGTGAAATCGCCGTGGATGCGCTACTGCGAGCCGGGCGAGCTGCATACAATACCGATATCGCACGGCGAGGGCAGGTTCACGGCGCCGCCGAAAGTGCTGGAGACGCTCGCAAAAAATGGATGCATCGCGACGCAATATGTTGACGACAGCGGCATGCCCTCCATGGAAACCCGCTTCAACCCCAACGGCTCCGACCTTGCGATAGAAGGCATTTTCAGCCCGGACGGGCGCATATTCGGAAAGATGGGGCACAGCGAGCGCTGTGGCGAAAACGTCGCGATAAACGTGCCGGGTAACAAGTATCAACCGATTTTCAAAGCGGGAGTTGACTATTATAAATAAAGGAGAGGGGAATTTATATGAATTTCCCGGATTTTGTGGAGCTGCTCGGCATGTTCGAACTTGACGGCGAACCTGTTTCGGTAACCGAATGTAAAAGCGGCAACATAAACAAGACGTTTGTAGTTGACACTTCATCGGGCACAAGGTACATTCTCCAGCGGGTAAACGAAAATGTCTTCAAAGACCCCGATGCGGTGATGGAAAACATTTTGCATGTCACCGAGTATCTGCGCCGAAAGATTATCGAGCGCGGAGGCGACCCCACGCGGGAGACGCTGACCCTTATACCCGCAAAGGCGGGCGGGTATGCGGTCAGGTTCCGTGACGGCGGCTACTGGCGGGTATACGCCGGTATTCGCAATGCCATAGCGCACGATAAAATCGAACGTCCGGGCCAGTTCCGCAATGCGGGCTATGCTTTCGGAGATTTCCAGCTTCTGCTTGCGGATTTTGACACCGGCAAACTGCACGAAACTATACCCAATTTCCATAACACGCCGGTGCGCTACCACGCTTTCAAGGCCGCGCTCGAGGCCGACGAGTGCGGCAGGGCAGCTTCGGTTGCGCGGGAAATCGCTTTTATCGAAGAGCATAGCTGGCTTTGCCCGGTCATAACCGACGGAATCGAATCGGGCAAGATTCCGATGCGCGTTACGCACAATGACACAAAGCTCAACAATATAATGATGGACATCGAAACCGACGAAGCGGTTTGCGTGATTGACCTTGACACCGTCATGCCCGGTTCGCTTCTGTTCGACTATGGCGATGCCATCAGGTACGGAGCCTCCAACGCCGCCGAGGACGAAAAAGACCTTTCCCAGGTTTACATAAGGCCCGAGCTTTTCAAAGAATTTACATACGGATTTATTGAAGGGCTGGGAGGAAAGCTCAGCACGCACGAAGCCGAGGCAATGACAATTTCGGTTGCCGTTTTGGCGCTCGAGCTCGGCATGCGGTTTTTGGCCGACTATTTGAGCGGCGACAAGTATTTTAAAGTATTGTATGACGACCACAACCTCGACCGCGCGCGCACACAGCTCAAACTTGTATCGGATGTGCTTGAAAAGCGTGGAGAGCTTGAGGCGATTGTCGAAAGCGCTTTATAGTCATTTCCGCTCTCCGGCTTTATAAAGGATTTATAAAGGAAAGGAAGAAAAGGAAAATGAATGAAACGCTCAAAGTGATAGCCCGGCGCTACTCATGCCGCGATTATTTGCCCGAGCTTCCTCCCGAGGCCGACCTGCGCGCTATTGCGGAGGCGGCGGTACAGTCGCCCTCTGCGATGAACCGCCAGCCATGGCATATAATTGTCGTCCGCAACCCCGAGCTTGTCGCCGAAATGGAAGCCGAAGGCATGAAAAGGCTCGCGGAGATGGAGGACAAATCCCACTATAACCGCATAATGGAGCGCGGGGGAAGGATATTTTACGGCGCACCCTGCATTATGGTCATCGCATGCGACGCTAAAAACTGGATTTCGCATACCGACTGCGGTATCGTGTGCCAGACCATCTCGCTTGCCGCAACCTCGCTCGGAATAGCAAACGTGATTTGCGGGCTTGCCGGACTTATATTCAGCGGGCCGGAAGGCGAGCGTTTTGAGCGGCGGCTCGGCTTCCCGGAAGGGTATAAGTTCGGCTGCGCGGTGCTGCTCGGTTATGCAAAGACCACAAAACCGCCGCACGAGCCAGACTACTCGAAAATCAGCTTTGTAGACTAAAAGGCGAAAAGCAAATTCACATAAAAACGGCGCCGCATCTCCGGTCGGACCGGAAGGTGCGGCGCATCTGCAAAAAAATCCGTCGCAAAAGCTGCGAAAAATAAGAAAACCGGTACACGTCGCTTTGTACGTGTGCCGGTAAGCTTTTTTTTTACCGTATTTTGATGCGATGCGCGCAGGCCTTCAGCTCAGCGCGCTTCGTCATGTCTTTAGTCCTGCTTTGGGGTGCGCGGCTTGCGGAACGGGCGGCGCGGACGGTAAGAAGACTTGTCTCCTCTGCCCGCAGCGGAGGTCGCTTTTGCGTCTGGGCGGCGTGCAGATTCGGGTTCGGGCGGAAGAGCGTCTTTCCGGGAAAGATTCATCCGTCCCTTTTCGTCGACGCCAAGATATTTGACCGTAATGGTGTCGCCGACATTGCAGACATCTTCAACTTTGTTGACGCGGCGGTTTTCAAGGTTGGAGATGTGCACCATGCCTTCTTTGCCGGGTGAAAACTCGACAAACGCGCCGATAGGAATGATGCGCGTGACCTTGCCGGTGTAAATTGAACCGACTTCAGGCTCGAAACAGATTTCTTCAATCATGCGCTTTGCGGTTGCGCCGGCTTCCGGGTTAACCGCAGCGATGAATACCGAGCCGTCTTCCTCGATGTCAATCTTAGAGCCGGTTTCTGCCTGGATTTTCTGGATAATCTTGCCTTTCGGCCCGATAACGTCGCCGATCTTCTCGGGGTCGATTTTCATGGCGATCATCTTGGGCGCATATTTGGATACTTCGGGACGCGGCGCGGGGATGGTTTTGAGTATTACCTCATCGATTATATAATTGCGCGCTTTGTGGGTCTTTTCGAGCGCGTCGCGGATAATCTCGGGCGTAAGTCCGTCGATTTTCAGGTCCATCTGGATGGAGGTAATGCCCTTGTGCGTGCCCGCAACTTTGAAGTCCATGTCGCCGAAGAAGTCCTCGACGCCCTGGATGTCAATCATTGTCATCCACCTGTCGCCGTCGGTGATAAGACCGCAGGAGATGCCCGCAACCGGCGCCTTAATCGGCACGCCGGCATCCATCAGCGCAAGCGTAGATGCGCAAACCGATGCCTGGGAAGTCGAACCGTTGGAGGAAATGACCTCCGAAACGCAGCGAATAGCATAGGGGAACTCCTCAAGACTTGGAAGCACAGGCACGAGCGAGCGTTCGGCAAGCGCTCCGTGACCTACTTCGCGGCGACCCGGGCTGCGGCTGGGTTTCGCCTCGCCGGTCGAAAAGCCGGGCATGTTGTAGTGGTGCATATAGCGCTTGGTTTCCTCTTCGTCCAGCCCGTCCAGCTCCTGCGCCTCGGCAAGTGAACCGAGCGTCGCGCTTGTGATAACTTGTGTCTGACCGCGCGTGAACATTGCGCTGCCGTGCACCCGCGGCAAAATGCCGACTTCGGCGTCAAGCGGCCTGATTTCGTCAAGTTTGCGGCCGTCCACACGTTTGCCCTGCAGCAGCCAATCGCGGACGACAAATTTCTGCAGCTCGTATAAAATCGCGTCCATCATCGGACGGCTGTCCGGATACTCTTCTTCAAACTGTGCATAGACCTTTTCGGTCACAGCCTGCATTGCCTCGTCACGCACGTTTTTGTCGTCGGTGCTGTATGCCGACCTGATGTCCTCGAGGCAAAATTCCTTTATCTTGTCGTAAAGCTCGGCGTCGATTTCACTGGGCGTGTACTCGAACTTCGGCTTGCCGATTTCGGTCTGGATTCCGGCGATGAAGGCACACAGTTTTTTGATTTCCTCATGCGCCAGCATTATAGCGTCGAACATCTCGTCGTCGCTTACTTCTTTGGCGCCCGCTTCAATCATAACGACTTTCTTTTCGGTACCCGCGACGGTCAGCTCAAGCGTGCTGTGCTCGCGCTGCTCGGCTGTGGGGCAGAGGATATACTCGCCGTCCACCATTCCGACGGAAACGCCGCCGATGGGGCCGTTCCACGGTATGTCGGAGATAGAAAGGGCAATAGATGCGCCGAGCATAGCGGCGATTTCGGGCGAGTTGTCGTTGTCAACGCTGAGAACCAGCAGGTTGATTGCGACGTCGTTGCGCAAATCTTTGGGGAACAGGGGACGAATTGGCCGGTCGATAAGGCGGGAGGTGATAATTGCCTTTTCCGTAGGCCTGCCTTCGCGGCGGAAGAAACCGCCGGGGATTTTACCTGCCGCGTATTGACGCTCGTCAAAGTCGACGGAAAGCGGTAAAAAGTCGATACCCTCGCGCGGTTTTTCGCTTGCTGTGGCGGTGGCAAGAATGACAGTGTCACCGTAGCGCACAAGGCAAGAGCCGTTTGCCAGCCCAGCCATTTTGCCTGTCTCGATTACAAGCGGACGGCCGGCAAGCGTATAGTGGAATTCGCGGTAATTTTCAAACATTCCTTCTCCTTTTGGCATAGGAGCTTTCCTGTGCCTTTTATCTACATAATCATAATCATATTATAATATCTCAATGTTTGCGGCATGATATTTATAAAATTTTTATCCAAAACAAAGTGAACCGGATCCGAATAATCGGTCCGGTTCCGTTGTCTCCGCTTTTTCTCGAACCGGCGTTTACTTTCTGATGTTCAGCTTTTCGATAATAGCGCGGTAGCGGTCGATGTCTTTCTTCATCAGATAGTTGAGCAGGTTCCTGCGGTGGCCGACCATCTTGAGCAGTCCGCGCCGCGAGTGAAAATCCTTTTTGTTTGCCTTGAGATGCTCGGTAAGATTGGCGATGCGAGCGGTCAGAATCGCAATCTGGACTTCGGGCGAACCGGTATCGCTGTCATGAAGTCCGTATTGGGCGATAATTTTGGATTTTTCTTCTTTTGTCATGTTTTTCACCTTTCAAAATATATATTTTAACGGCGCACGCAGCATACGGCGGGTGAAGCGAGCTCGGACAGCCGCTGCCGTCCGCTCCATTTATCCGTAAACCGGGCACGCGTTAATGCGAAGATTATGCTGGAAAACCAGACAGGGCAAATGATATTATATCAGTTTTATCGCCGGTTGTAAACATGAGGCTGTTAATTCACACAAATTTTACATGTTAATATCAGGTAAATTTTCTCAGCAGTGCGTCAAGCTGATAGGCGTAGTTTCTGTGATAGTAGCCGAGCGTCGCGCTGCCGCGCACGGCGCCGTAAAGCGAGCCGAGCGCCCCGGTCTCCACCGCCGGATAGCCCGAGGCGAAGATGTCGGCAAACCCTATGGTCGCCCCGTCCCTGATAATGTCCATCATGTTGAGCGAGTCGCTGTCCCGAATTACATATTTAATCAAGTGTGTGTAAAAGGCGTCCGCGATCAGGTTGCCGGTCGCCGCGGAAAAGGCGGACATGAACACCCCCGCCGCCTCGATGTTTTTGTTGCCGGACGGCGTCGAAAAGGAAAGGGCGCCCCTGTCGACATAAGCGTAATATTTCTCCTGCGGCTCGTCGTATTTGGGGAGCGGCAGCACGCCCCAATTTGCTTTCATGTTGGTAAACCACTCGACGGTCTCAAGCGGCGTCACTATAAAGCCCGCGTTTCCGGCGTAAAAAGCGGACGTGCCCTGTGATGTCGGGATTTGCAGGCTGTCTCCGAGCAGTCCCGCATCGGCCGTAAAGAACATTTTGAGCTTTTCCACCACATTCTGTGCGCGCTCTGTGCCGAAAGCGGCTGCAAGCGCGCCGTCGGCGGCGGTCTCAAACAGCTTTTCGCCGGACGAGGCGTATAATGCCGAAATAAATGTCTCGGCGCCCGCCGACGAGGCAATCCCGTATATGCCGCCGTCCACATCTGCTATCGCACGGGCGCAGGTAAGCATGTAGTCCCATGTCCACACGCCGCGGTAGGTGAGCTTATACAGGTCGCCCGCACTTACAGAGGCGGCGAGCGCCTTGTTCCAAAGCACCGAAAACAGCTTTCCGGGCTCAAGGTTGACATCGCCTATCACCGTATAGGCGGAGCTGTAGCCGGCGGTGGCCTGCGTCATGCAGTCGGCGTCAAACCACTCGGCGTCAAGGTCAAGGAAGGGAAGGGAATTGACCCGCAGCAGCAGTCCCGCGGCGATGAACTTGCCGAGCTGCCATATCGGCACCGCTATTATGTCGGCATAGTATGTGCCGGCTTTTTCGGCGGTGCGCAGGTCATCGAAAATCTGGTCGGACGTTCCGCCGATGGTGAGAATCGTGGTGTTGAGCTTGTCCTCTACCAGCTTTTGACGAACATAGCGCGCCTCCGAGACGTCGCTGTCCACAGACGAGGGGGCGAAGGTATCCGGCGAGGTGGAAGCGATGAATACGCTTATCCCGCCGAAATCGCGCAGTATGATTTCGTCAAGCGCCGCCTGTGCCTTTTCTTTGGCATCCGCCGTTGTTATCACTTTATAGGTTGTCGTCTCCTCTGCAGACGGCGCCGGGGTTTCGGAATCCGCAGAAGTGGCTGTGTCGGGATGGCCGGCGGAGCCGGTTGGCGCAGCATCGGAGCCGTCGCGAATTATTATAACGCCGCATCCCGACAGAAGAGCCGCGCACAGCAGCAGTGCGACCGCCACCAGTGCGGAAGCGGCTCGTTTGCGTATATCAGGCATAGTGACTTGTTCCCATATATTCTCTCTCGTGTGCGCCACGCCTCGCGCTTTATTTGGCGGGCAAAGCAGGCTTTATGCCCGGGCGTAGGTCGTGCCCTCTTTTGTGTCGGTGAGCACGATGCCGCGCGACGCAAGCTCCGCACGGATGCGGTCGGCTTCGGCATAGTTTTTTGCCTTCTTTGCCGCGGTGCGGGCGGCTATCATAGCCTCGATTTCGGCTCTTTCCTCGGGCGTAAAGTCGTCCTCCGGCTGTTTTTCCGGCTCGCGATGCAGGTCGAGACCGAACACTTTGTCCATCTCGAGCGCCGCATTGTAAACGGCCGCGCTCTTTTGCTCGCCGCGCACCATGTTCCAAAGCACGCCCAGCGCGCGGGGGATGTTGAGGTCGTCGCCGACAGCGTCGTAAAACTCGCGCATGTAGCCGTCGAGGTCGGGGTTTGCGTCACCGTCCTTGTGCGATGCGACCGCAGTGCGCAGGTTGGCAAGCGATTTCTTTGCGGAATCGAGGCCGGAGAAGGTGAAGTTGAGCTTTTGGCGGTAATGGGCGTTGAGACAGAAATAGCGGAAGTCAAGCGGGTCATAGCCGCGCTCGACAAGGTCGTCTATGGTATAGATGTTGCCCAGCGACTTTGACATTTTACCGCCGTCGACCAGCATAAACTCGCCGTGCAGCCAGAATTTTGCGGCGGGATGCCCGAACAGGCCGCAGGTCTGCGCGATTTCGTTTTCGTGGTGGATAGGAATATGGTCGACACCGCCGGTGTGTATGTCAAAATACTCGCCCAGATATTTCAGGCCCATGGCGGAACATTCGATATGCCAGCCCGGGTAGCCCATGCCCCAGGGCGATTCCCACTGCATGATGTGCTCTTTGGGCGCTTTTATCCATACCGTAAAGTCTGCCGGATGGCGTTTTTCGGGGTTGACCTCAACGCGCGCGCCCGCCTGCTGCTCGTCAAGCTTTATTCCCGAAAGCATGCCATATTCCGGGAACTTGCCGATGTCGTAATAGATGCCGTCCGAGGTCTCATAAGCGCGCTCGCGTTCGACGAGCTTTTGGACAAAGTCTATCATGTCGTCGATATGCTCGGTGGCGCGGGCAATGACCTCGGGTTTGCCGATGTTCAGCCTCTCGATGTCGCGCATGAAGGCCCGGGTGTAAAACTCGGCTATCTCCCACGGTGATTTCCGCTGTTCGCGCGCTGCCTTTACCATCTTGTCCTCGCCTTCGTCGGCATCCGAAACCAGATGCCCGACGTCGGTGATGTTCATTACATGGTAAAGCTTAAAACCGCATGCGGTCAGCGAGCGGCGCAGAATGTCCATGAAAAGATAGGTGCGCAGGTTGCCGATATGGGCAAAGTTATAGACCGTCGGGCCGCAGGTATAAATACGCGCGGTGTTGTCTTTGAGCGGAGCAAACTCCTCTTTTGAGCGGGTCAGCGTATTGTAAAGTTTCATGATGTATCCGTATCCGTATCCGTTTTGTTATAATTGTCGTGAGGGAGCCGGCAGTTTTACTTGCCCGCCTCCTCGATTTGAGACAAAAGCTTTTCTTCGAGACGTTCGATTCTAACGCGCAGCGCGCAAAGCTCCTGGGAAACGGGGTCGGGTATGTGCACCTGGTCGAGTTGATTTTCGACAACGCGGATTTTTTCTTTGCGGACGATGCGCGCGGGAATCCCCACCGCGGTGCAGTTTGGCGGTATATCCATCAAAACCACCGCTCCGGCGGCTATCTTGGTGTTGTCTCCGATTGTGATGGGGCCGAGTACCTTTGCGCCGGCGCCCACCATGACATTGTTGCCGAGAGTGGGGTGGCGTTTGCCCGTATCCTTGCCCGTGCCGCCGAGCGTCGCGCCCTGATATATAGTGCAGTTGTTGCCGATGACGGTGGTTTCACCGATTACAACGCCGCTGCCGTGGTCGATGAAAAGGCCGCGGCCGATAACGGCGCCCGGATGAATTTCAATCCCGGTGAAAAAGCGCGCCGTCTGGCTGACTGCACGCGCGGCATATCTGTGGCCGCGCGTATGTAGCGCATGCGCTATCCTGTATGCGCACACGGCATGAAATCCGGAATATAGCGTGGCGACCTCGATGTTGCTCTTTGCGGCGGGGTCACGTTCTCGAATAGACTCAAGCTCCTCTAAAACGGAGTCGTAGATTTTGAGCAACTTACGGTAATAAAAATCGACTAATATCATGGTTGTCGCCTCCGGTAGCGGAAAAATACGTTTGTGAAGGTAAAATACCTCATTCTTATATTATATTCTTCAAGAATGGTTTTGTAAATACGGAATTTATTAACTTAAAGCAAACATATTGCTAAAAGCTCGGTTAGGATTATACAAAACCGCAACAAAAGCCGCAAAATGCCAAAACCGCCGGCTCGGGCTGGGATACCAAACCGGCGGTTTACACCTTTTTATACTGCTGGCTTTGCAAAGCTTGGCTCACGTTCCTTTTGCGGCATGGCGGCCGCTTCGGTTGTGTCGTCTGCCGGCATGTGGCTCGGCTCTTTTGCAAAAAGCTGCTGCTGCTCGCGCGCGACGGCCAGCATCAGCTTGATGCGGTTTTCCTGGTTGACTATGGTCGAGCCGGGGTCATAGTCTATTGGCACGATGTTTGCGCGCGGGTCTATCTGGCGAACCTTGCGCACCATGCCTTTGCCGACTATGTGGTTGGGCAGGCAGCCAAACGGCTGCGTGCAAACGATGTTGGGATAGCCGGACTCGACAAGCTCCAGCATTTCGGCGGTGAGCAGCCATCCCTCGCCCATCTTGCTGCCATGGCCGATAACGCCGTCCACCAGACTTTTCAGGTGCTCATATGTAGCCGGCGCTTTAAACTGCGGATATGGCGCAAGCGTGTCCAGCATCACCCGCTCCATCTTGGTAAGATACCTGAACAGAGCGTCCACGACCATGTATTTCAGGCGGCTGCCGCCATAAAGTTTTATGTCTTCAAGGCGGTTGTCCACCTTGAAGAGCAGAAAGCCCATGATACCCGGCACCATGACTTCGCAGTCCTGCTCGCGCAGGAAATCTTCAAGGTTATTGTTGCCCAGGCTGGAATATTTGACATAAATTTCGCCGACAATGCCGACGCGCGTTATATCGCGATACTGCACAGGTATTTTCGCAAACTCGCGCACGATGTTTTCCAGGTTCGGCGCAAACTCGCTTAAGCGATAGCCGCGGTTCTGCGCAAGCTGCTGTGAAAGCTCCTCGGTCAGCCGCTCGACCAGCGCGTCGGTCTCGCCGCGATTGATTTCGTATGGTATGACCTGATTGCGCAGCAGCATCATCATGTCGCCGTATACGACGCCGGCGACCAGCTTGCGTATCATAGGCAGGGTCAGCCGAAACCCGCTGCAGCTTTCAAGTCCGGAAAGGTTGAGCGAAATAACGGGCACATACCCGTATCCTGCTTTGACAAGCGCCTTGCGCAAAAGGTGTATGTAGTTGGATGCGCGGCAGCCGCCGCCCGTCTGCGTTATCATCAGCGCGGTGCGGGTGGGGTCGTATTTGCCGCTGTTGAGCGCATCTATCATCTGGCCGATGACAAGCAGGGCAGGGTAGCATGTGTCGTTATGTACATATTTAAGCCCTTCGTCGACCACCGACCGGCTGCTGTTTGTAAGAAGCTCCATTTTATAGCCGTAGCTTATAAACACATTCCTCAACAGCCTGAAATGGATTGTCGCCATGTTTGGGATGAGGATTGTGTGGGTTTTCTTCATCTCCGGCGTAAAGTCGACGTGTCCGTATTTGTTGAGCGTGACCTTCTGCGAGTTAATTATTGCTGTTTTCTTCATAACTGTCTTTCCGGGGTGATAATTTGCAGGGTGGCGGGTGCCTCCGCCTGCATATATCAATCGAGTGCGGCAAAAAGGCTGCGCAGCCTGATTTTTACCGCTCCAAGGTTGGTAATCTCGTCAATTTTAATCTGCGTGTAAATCTTGCCCGCGCTCTCAAGTATGGCGCGTACTTCGTCTGTGGTTATCGCGTCCACGCCGCAGCCGAACGAAACGAGCTGGACAAGGTCGACGTCGCCGTGCTCGGCGGCATATTTGGCCGCCGCATACAGCCGCGAGTGATATGTCCACTGGTTAAGCACGCCCACCTTGAATTTCGGCACCATCCAGCTCACGGCATCCTCGGTGACCACCACTGCGCCGAGCGAAGTGACAAGCCGGTTTATGCCATGGTTGATTTCGGGGTCGACGTGATAGGGACGGCCGGCAAGTATTATAATGCGCTTGCCCCGCTCGCGAGCCGATTCTATAAGCCTGGTGCCATATTCGCGGATGCGCTTCATATACGCTTTGTATTCGGCATAGCCGGCGCGCACCGCTTCGCGGGTCTCGCTGTCGGTTATATCCGGGAAATACTTTCGCATCGCCTGCGCGAACTTTTTGACAAAGTCGCGGGAGCGGTGTATGCCGAAATAGTCGTTTATATATGAAAGGTCCTGCAGTCCGGGGACATTGGCGCCTATGACCTCAGGATAATATGCCACGACGGGGCAGTTGTAATGGTTGTCGCCCAGCCCCTCGTCGAAGTTATAGGTGAGGCAGGGGTAGAAAATAGCCTCGACACCCTGCGAAAGCAGCCACTCGATATGGCCGTGTATAAGTTTTGCGGGAAAGCACACCGTATCGGATGGGATAGTAAGCTGTCCGGCAAGGTAAATCTTGCGGTTGGATGGCGGCGATACCACCACTTCAAACCCCAGCTTGGTTAAAATAGTGTGCCAGAAGGGGAGCAGCTCGTACATGTTCAGCCCGAGCGGTATGCCTATCTTCCCGCGCCTGCCGGGACTGTCTGCGGGCCGCATGTAGGACTGCAGCAGCTCGAGCTTGTACTCGTACATGTCGTCAAGCTTTTGCTGTTCGGTATGCTGGGAGCCTGCGACCGGCCTGTCACAGCGGTTGCCGCCGATAAACTTGCCGCGTATGCGCTCGCTACCGCCGAATGTGTTGACGGTCAGCCGGCAATTGTTGCCGCACAGCCCGCAAGTCACCGCGCGCACCTCGTGCGTAAATTGTTTCAGCTCGTCCGCGGTGATTATTTGCGATTTGCCGGACGGTTCCGACTTGCTTTTTGCATAAAGCGCCGCACCGTATGCTCCCATCAGTCCGGAGATGTCCGGGCGCACCACATTGCGCTCTATCTCCTGCTCGAAAGCGCGGAGCACCGCGTCGTTTAGAAAAGTCCCGCCCTGCACGACGATGTTTTTGCCCATCTCGTCGTCAATTGTCGCCGCAGAAACGCGGATAACCTTGTAAAGTGCGTTTTTTACTACAGAAATCGACAAACCGGCGGAAATATTTTCAATCGAAGCGCCGTCTTTTTGCGACTGTTTGACCGACGAGTTCATAAACACCGTACAGCGCGAACCGAGATCGACCGGCCGGTCGGCAAAAAGGCCGAGATTTGCAAAATCCTCAATAGAGTAGCCGAGCGCCCCCGCAAAGGTCTGCAGAAAGGACCCGCAGCCGGACGAACATGCCTCGTTGAGGAAGATATTATCGATGGCACCGTTCCGTATCCGGAAGCATTTAATGTCCTGGCCGCCGATATCAATGATAAAATCCACGTCGGGGAGAAACTGCTTTGCGGCGGTATAGTGTGCGACGGTTTCGACTATGCCGAAATCAAACTTGAATGCGCCGCGGATAATCTCCTCGCCGTAGCCGGTGACGGCCGATGAAACTATATGTATGTCCGGGAATTTTTCGTATATGTCAAAAAGGTAATTTCGAACAATCTGAACCGGGTTGCCCGAATTTGGCCGGTAGCCGCAGTAAAGAATCGCGCCGTCCGCGTCGGTCAAAACGAATTTTACGGTGGTGGAGCCTGCGTCGACGCCGAGATAAGCGCCGCCGCTGTAGGTTTCGGGCGAGGGGTTGCGCGCGACTTTGGCTTTCGCGTGGCGAGCTTTAAACTCGTCATATTGCTCGCGCGTGTCAAACAGCCTGCGCGCGGGGATGTATGCACCGGAGTGTTTGCGGGTCTTTATCGCGCCGATAAGCTCCGAGATTGTCATGCCGGGGTGCGCCATTTTTGAGTCGCCTGCATGGCTGCCGAGCGGAGTGGCGACCGATGCCAGCTCCGCGGCGCCGACCGCGACATAGTACAGCGAGTTTTCGGGACAGATGCCGGTTATGCCGAGCACCTTGTCAAAACTGCGGCGCAGCTCGGGCAAAAAGGTCAGCGGCCCGCCGAGATATACGACGTTGCCCTCTATTTTGCGTCCCTGCGCAAGGCCGGCTATTGTCTGGTTGACGACGGCATAAAGGATGCTTGCCGCAATGTCTGAAACCCGCGCGCCCTGGTTGAGCAGGGGCTGGATGTCCGATTTCGCGAAAACCCCGCAGCGGGAGGCAACGGTGTATATTTTCTCGTGTTTTTCGGCCTGTGCGTTAAGCTCCTCGGGCGTGATGCCGAGGAGCGTCGCCATCTGGTCGATAAACGCGCCGGTTCCGCCCGCGCACGAGCCGTTCATACGCACTTCCATGCCGGCGCCGGTGGACTTGCCGCCGGCGTCCTTGTCGGTGAGAAACAGGATTTTCGCGTCCTCGCCGCCCAGCTCGATCACCACATCGGCGTCCGGGACAAGGCGAAGGGTCGCAATGCGGGTTGCGTAAACCTCCTGTACGAATGGAATGCCGACATGCTCGGCAAAGCCCATGCCTGCCGAGCCGGAAACGCAAATCTCAAAACGCTCGTCCGGGTCTATGCCGAGATCGCGACTAAGCCGCTCGAGCAGCGCCGTGACTTTCTCCGCCACCTCGGAATAATGGCGTTCGTATGATTTATATATTATTTTTTTGTCGCTGTTGAGCACGACGCATTTAAGCGTCGTTGATCCGACGTCAAGCCCTATTTTCATAAAGACAATTATAACACAGTTTTATGAATTTTTGTATTGCATTTATACGAATCTAATATAAACTTTCGGACAGATTCCTATCACAGGAAATGCCTCTGCAGAAAGCTGCCAAATTATTCGCCTTTGCCGGCTATCAGCCTGTTTGTTTCGTATATGGCAAGCATCAGCGCCGGTATCGCCGCAATACCGCCCCAGAGGGGGCCGCCGGGCGCCGCGGATATGCCAAACAGCATGCCGAACCCCGGGAAAAGCGTGCAGGCGAAAATAAACGCCGCTACTGTCGCCAGTGTCAGCAAAAACACTCCGTTTAGCCGGATATTCGGCACAAACAGACTGCGCTCGCGCATAGTTTCAGAAAGCGTGACCAGCTGGGTCAATATAAAGCTGAAAAACACATGGGCATATCGGTCGCTTTCGGTGGCAATTATCCCGCTGCCGGCGAGCATACGCACCGCAAGCACGGTTATCGCCGCCCAAAACAGCCCGAATATAATCGACTGAGGATTTGAAAGCAGCGGATGCCGCAGCTTGCGTTCGGTTTCCTCCTGCTGTTTCAAAATGTCGCCGGTCGGGCGCTCGAACGCGATGATAAGCACCGCGGCAAAATCGACGATAAGCCCGCAGAAAAGTATCTGTGCGGGCGTGAGCATCGGCTCACCGGTGAGAACCGAATAAAACACCAAAAACAGACGCGCAAACTGGGAAATTATCATGTATTTGGTCATCCGCAACAGATTCAGATATATGACCTTTGCGTGACCTATAGCCTCCACGACGGCGTTGAACCCCCCGCCGCCTTTGCGGTCGGCTTCGCTGACTATTATGTCGGAGACAAACTTGAGCGCCTCGCCGCCCGCCACCCGCTCGCTGCCGGTTTTGCTGAACACCGGTATGTTGCGGCCGAGCAGCTCGATGCCGCCCCGGCCGGCTTTATCCGAGATGGTCACGCTTTGCGCGATTCCGACGTCGGCTTCCTTGAGCAAGATTATCTCGTCAAGCTCGTGACCGAGCACGCCGACCACCTCGCCTGCATCGCGCAGATAGCGGAGGATGAGCCGTTTTTGAGCAATGTTCAGACCTTCGTAAAGCCTGTAAATCTGCACGTTCGCGCGCAGCAGCCCTTCTTTAAGCGTTGAAAGCTGCGCGGCTGTTATTGCCTGGCTGTCATCGGTGATAATACCCAGTGCGCGAGCCAGATAGCGGTTGCTTGTGTCAGGCTCGTCACAAAACATTATAACTTTGATACCCGCCGCCTTGCATCTTGCAACGGTCTGTGCCGCGCCCTTTAACATAGGCTCGCGGAAATGCAAAAATCCTTCAAACACAAGGTCGGATTGACAGGTGATGATACGGCGCAGGTTGTTGTATACCGTCGAGCGGGTCGCAACCGCGACGACGCGATAGGATTCCTTGAGTGCAAGCGAGGCGGCAACCCGCAGCTCGGTGGCGCGCGCGGGTGTAAGCTCCACGATTTTGCCCCGCTCCCTAATGTATCGGCAGCGGGATATGATGCTTTCGGGGTTTCCGCGCACCGCGACTATGTAATTTCCCTCGTGATAGACCAGCGTCGTTTCAAACGCGCTTACGCCGCCCGGCGTCTCGTCGCCTGCCGAGACATGCTCTATAATCGGATAGCTGCGCTCCAGCCCGACATTGTAAAGGGACAGCTTTTCCGCGGTGCGGATAATTGCCTCTTCTTCGGCGGTGTATATATTTTCAAACCGCTGATTGTTTGCGGCAAGCTGCCGCCCGCTGTAAAGCCCGGTGGAGATAAGCGCGTATTTGACGGTGTCGGCGCACCCGGAGCCGAGCGGCATGCCGCCCGCGCCGTACAGTTTGCCGTCGGTCCAGACGCGCTCCAGCCGGGTGTCCCGCACCGAAAACGCGCCTTCGCGGGGCACAATCAGCGTGGTGATTTTCTTGATGGTTTCAAGTTTTGCGGTGTTTTTTATCAGCGCTCCGGTATTTATAGTGCGATATTTGCGCACTGCGCCAAAAACTCCCACCGCCACGACAATATAGCCGAACGCGGTGTAAAACTCGCTCATCGACGCCACCGCAAGCGACAGCCCGGCCATGAAAATCTCAAACAGGCTGCGCTCGCCGAACCCGAGTAAAAGGTCAAGCCCGGTTACAAGAAATATTGCCGCGCTCATGCAAAGGCTCCAAAAGCGGCAGAATTTTTTCAGAGCCGTCATGACCGAGAGCTTTTCGTGCGATACCACGGGCGGGCTTTTCTGCAGCTCGCAGACAAGCGTGTCCGCGCCGGTCGCGCAGACGACCGCCCGCCCGGTGCCCGAGGTGAGTATGGTGGTGGCAAACAGCATGTTTTTCTGCTCGCCCGGCGAAAGCTCCCTGTATTCGAGAAAATTCGCGTCTTTCGGGGTGGCTTTGATAGCTCCCGTAAGGTTGACCTCCAGTGCGGCAAGCCCGTCCGAATGGATAAGGCGCGCGTCGGCCGGCACGATGTCGCCGGCGGAAACAAAAATCACATCGCCCGGGACAAGCTCCTCGCTGCGTATCATATACAGCTTTCCGCCGCGCATGACTTTCGCTGTGGGCAGGGCATAAGAGCCGTTGCGCTCGAGCACTCTCTGCGCTTTTACATAGGCAAAAATCGCACCAGCATAATAGGCGGCCAAAATCACTATCAGCATGATTGTCTGCGGGGTGTCCTCGAATATGGCCGCTACTGCAGCCGCAAAGACCAGCAGCAGCGCCGTAAAGTCGGTCAGCATGTGCCGCAGGTAAAGTAAAAAAGAGCCGCGCGGGATGGGATATATGGTATTCAGCCCGTATTTTTTCGAGCGGGCGAATGCCTCCTCGCGCGTCAGCCCTATATTCGGGTCGGTTGCAAGCATCGCGCACAGCTGCGATATGCTTTTGTCGTAAAATCGCAGTTTCATATATATTTGTGTCCTGTGCCGGTCGTTTGTCGTCAATAAGCCAGCGGGACGGCGGGCAAAGCGTCCCGTCGTCCCGAGACAATACGGTTATCTGTAGTCAAATTTAAGCTCCGTCCCGTCGCTGTCAATCAAAATAACCGAGATATTTTGATTGTGGTCGGAAACGATTATATTTGCAATCGCGTCCTCGACGTTGCGCTGGATATAGCGCCGCATGTTGCGCGCGCCGTATTTGGTCGAAAATGAAGATTTGGCGATAAACTCGGCGGCGGCATCGGTGTGGCCAAGCTTTATGCCACGCTCGCTCAAAGCCTTTGCCAGGTCGTCCAGCATCAGCTTTGCAATCTTGACGAAATCGCCCTCGTCAAGCTGACGGAAGGTGATGATTTCGTCCACGCGGTTGAGAAACTCGGGCCGCAAAAAGTCTGACAGCGCCTTTTCGGTGCGCTGTGAATCCAGCTTTGACTGCTCGACGGTGGCAAACCCAAGCGAATTAAGGTTGAGATTGGAGCCGGCATTGGTGGTCATCACTATAATAGTGTTTTCAAAGTTGACCGTCTTGCCGTGCGAGTCGGTTATGCGGCCGTCATCGAGAATTTGCAAAAGGATGTTGAGAACGTCGGGATGCGCCTTTTCGATTTCGTCAAGCAGTATGACCGAATACGGTCTGCGGCGAATCTTCTCGGTAAGCTGGCCGGCATCGTCATAGCCGACGTATCCGGGCGGGGAGCCGAGTATGCGCGAAACCGTGTGTTTTTCCATATACTCGGACATGTCCAGCCTGATAAGCGAATCGGGCGTGTCGAAAAGTATGGATGCCAGCGTTTTGACCAGCTCGGTTTTGCCGACGCCGGTCGGGCCGGCGAAAATGAAGGACACGGGCTTGCGTTTGTACTGCACGCCGGCGCGGCTGCGCTTGATGGCGCGGACCACGGCGGATACAGCCTCGTCCTGTCCGATGATGCGCTCAAGCAGCTGTGACTCGAGCCGGTCGATGCGTTTGAACTCATTTTCGGTTATGTTTGATGCGGGAATACCCGTCCAGACCTCTATGACATGCGCGAGGTCTTCTTCGGTAAGCTCAATGCTGCGCCGCTCCTGCTCATACTGCTCAAGCTGTTTTTCGCGGTTTATTTTGCGCACTTTAAGGTCGGCAAGAAGCTGGTATTTGTGTTCGACCGCGGTGTTGTCGCTTTCGTCCAGCGACGCGATCGATTCTTCGTCTGCCTTGAGCTTTTCCAGCGCCTGTTTTGCCTCCTCCAGCTTTTCGATGACCGGGGAATTGAGCGCGCGATAGGTCGCCGCCTCGTCAAGCAGGTCTATTGCTTTGTCGGGCAGGAACCTGTCGGTTATATAACGCTCGGAAAGCGTGACGACGCGGTCGAGAATCTCGGCGGGAATCCGTATGCCGTGGTATTCCTCGTAGTATTTCTTTATGCCTTCGAGGATTGTAACGGTATGCTCCATTGACGGCTCCTCGACTATCACAGGCTGGAACCTGCGTTCGAGCGCCGCATCCTTTTCGATGTATTTGCGATATTCGGTGAGCGTGGTCGCGCCGATAACCTGAATGTCGCCGCGGGACAGGGCGGGTTTGAGTATATTTGCGGCGTTCATGCTGCCTTCCGCGTCGCCCGCGCCGACTATGCTGTGTATCTCGTCTATCACGAGTATCACGTTGCCGAGTGCCTTTACCTCGTCGATAAGCCCCTTCATGCGCGTTTCAAACTGCCCGCGGAACTGCGTGCCCGCGACAATCGCGGTCATGTCCACCAGATGCAGCTCTTTGTCGCGCAGCTTGAAAGGCACGTCTCCGGAGGCTATTTTCTGGGCGATCGCCTCCGCTATAGCGGTTTTGCCCACGCCCGGCTCGCCGATAAGACAGGGGTTGTTTTTCTGCCTGCGGCAGAGAATCTGAATGACCCGCTCGATTTCGCGCTCCCGCCCGACGACCTTGTCAAGCTTGTTTTCTGCCGCCCTTTTGGTCAGGTCGGTGCAGTATTGGCTGAGATATTTCTTTTTCTGTTCGCGGGGCTCTTTTGTCTGCGACGCCGAGCCTTTCTGTTTGTCGGACTGCTTGTCGCGGTTGCCCGCGGCTCGTGTGTCCGAGTCACGGCGGCGCTGCAAATCGGTAAATGCCGAAAATGGCAGGCTGCCGAACAGTTTTTTCAGGTCTATAGCCGGAGCCTGGCCTTCCTCAACTTCGATAATAGTGCCCTCGGGCAGCGAGTCGGGGTCAATCTCGGGGCTCATGCGTTCTATATCCTCTTCGGTAAGCCCCATATCGCGGATATTTTTCTCGACCAGGGGGATGCCCATTTCATGGGCGCATTTAAGGCAGATACCCTCCGTGGTTGTTTTGTTACCTTCGATTTTGTTTATGAATACCACGGGGATTCTTTTATGGCATATAGAGCAAAGTTCCATTTTTGTTCCTTGTTATTAGAATGGGATTTATTTGGGTCCGCCGCCGATGATGTCTATATCGAGCAGTGTCAGCGGATTGTTTGCGGCAAACCAGCTTGCTATAATTGTATCAGACAGTGTTGCCGGTGTAAACTGGTCGGGGAATACTTGAGTGAGATAAGGTACTGACAACAACAGTACATACGAGATGACCCAGGCATAAAGCGCGCCGACCAAAATGCCAAACGCAAGCCCTGCGGCTCGGTTGAGCGCGCTGAGTACCGGCAGCTTAAATATGGCGTTGAGCCCAGCCGAAATAATCGACAGCACAAGCGAAATACCAAAGAAAAGCAAAAGAAACGCGAGCATGTCGGATATGACCCGCACCGCCGGCTGTGCAAGGAATTTTGCCAGCTCACCGGCAGCATCGGCCGACTCCGCCGCGACGCTTTGCGCGACGGACGGCGCGGTGCCAAACCGCGTGAGAAGTGAGGACAGCGCCTCCGGCATATCGGAAAACAGCTTTGCCGTGGCCTCGCTCGGTTCAAGCGAGGGTACAAGCATCCGCCTTATAAACTGCGCGATAGGGTCGGTTATCCGCTCGGCTAAAAACGACTCGGAAATCCACATCGAAACCGGTTTTGTAAAATACCACGCACCGAGCATCGAAGCGAAAAACGTGACAAATCCCATTATGGTGCGGACAAACCCGCGCCTTACCCCGACAGCCGCACAGACCACTATAATAGCAAGCAGCAGCAGGTCAATAAGCAGTGACATAATCGCTTTCTCCGTCGCTGATTTGGATGATTTCGGTCAACTCGCCCGTCAGCCGGTCGTCTCCTCCGTCTCCGCATCGGTTTCACCGGCCACGTTATAGACGACTGCGGCGTCCGGGCCGCACATGACCAGTATGCCGTCGGAGTATACAAGCAGTGCAAGGGGACTCGGCGATGTCGGAATTGATGTGTATGTCCCGTCATAAGGGTTTATGATTCTCAAGTGGCCGGATGTCTGGATATAACAGCGGGAGGTGTCCGACGCCGAGCACAAAATCCGGCCTTCGATTTGCGCGGTGCCGATGGCGTTGCCGCCGCTGTCCCAAAAACGCACGATTTTCTCGTTGCCGAGCACGGTTTTGTTAAAAGCGAGCATCGTAAAATAGGGTGTCATCCCGAACGTGACGGGGATTTCGCTGCCGAAATTATAGCGGTTTACCTCAAATCCCTCGGCGTCGTAGAAAATCACGCAGTTGTCGAACAGCACCGCAAAGCCCCCGTCCCGGCTGTAGCAGGCTTTGACGGGCATCGAACCTGCCACCGTAATCGTTATGGATGCGGTGTCCGAGCCCGGCGCGACCGCCATAATCTCGCCGCACCACTCGCCGCCCGAGTCAAAGGCCGAGAGCACCAGCACCTCGCCGCCGTCCGAACGCATCTCGACATCCATAATATATTTATCTTTGTATATCCTGTTGACGAGCTTGAAACTGGAATTGTAAACAAACACCGCGCCCTTGTATTCCTCGGTGCGGGTGGCAATCGCGAAATAGCCGTTGTCTGCGACCGAGGCGGCGTGTATCTGCCTCGTCAGCTTTTCGGTGTAAAGCATGGAAAAGGTATTGAACACCGAAAACACCGGATTTGTGTCGCTTGTATCGTAAATCAGGATATAGCGGTCGGAGGCCTCTATCTGCGGGGAGGTCAGGTTAAACATCTCGCTCATCTCGGTCTGGCCGGACATGCCGTAAATATAAAGCGAGTCGGGGGATACGACCGCAAGGTCGCCTTTGAAGAGCGCAAAGTGAGAGTCGGACCCCGCATTGTATGATATTTTATCATACTCACCGGTGTATTTGGTTGAATTTATGTTAAAATCCCGCAACATATACCTGAAATTTTCAACGGTAATATCGTCGCGGTAAATGGTTATCATGCCGATGCAATAGGCGACAAGCACGACTATCGTCATCAGCTTCAAAATCTTGTATTTGGTTGAAAGTGAAAGATAATACTTGTTTACCGGCTCCTCCATTCTGACCGATTCGCTTTTCGGGCGCATTGCCAGTATCGGAATGGTACCTGTGGGATAAGAGGGGCGCGGCGGGGTAGATTTGTTTTGCGCGGGGCGAGCGCTGACGCCCGATTTGCTTTTGCTGGTCGGCGGCCGGCGCTCGGGCGGTGTATTTTTGCTCAAAGGCGCCTCACCTCCGAAAAATAAGCGGCTGTTTTAATATTAAAAGTCGCCTGCACGTTTCAGTAGTATACCTCCCACAGATACAGCCCCTCGGGAGGAGCGGTGAACCCGGCACGCCCTCTGTCGCGGGAGGCAATTATGTCGGCGATGCTGCGGTCGCCGAGCCTGCCGAGCGACAGGTCAATAAGCGTGCCTGCCATGATTCTCACCATGTTGTAAAGGAAACCGTCCGCCGCGACCGAAAAGACGACAAGCTCGCCGTCTCTTTGGACGCCGCAGCGGGATACGGTGCGCACCGTGTCGGTTATACTGGAGCCGGCGGCCATGAAAGCCGCAAAGTCATGCCGCCCGACAAAACCGGCGGCGAGCGCGTTCATGCGCTCCGCGTCCAGCTCAACAGGGCAGCGGTAGACGCGCCCTTCGAGAAAAGGGTCGCGTATGCGCGAATTTAAAATCAGATAGCGGTACTCTTTGCCCTTTGCCGAGTAACGCGGGTGAAATGAACTGTCCACGGCGCGCGCCGATTTTGCCGCTATATCGGGCGGCAAAAGGGAATTGAGCGCAAGCGGCACCCGCTCGGGCGGGATGCGGCCGCAGCCTTCGCCCTCAACGGTGCAGTAAAACGAGCGGGCGTGCACGCCGCTGTCGGTGCGGCTGCAGCCGGTGAGCGCTACCGGACCGAACAGCTTTTCGGCCGCTTCTTGTACGGTCTGCTGTATGGAGACGCCGTTTTTTTGTACCTGAAACCCGCAGTATGCAGTGCCGAGAAATGACAGCTCGATAAGTAACTTCATAGAAATAAACCGGTCAATTCAATCAGAAATGTTCGCATGGTGCCGTGCCGCTCATCTGACCGACAGCCACGGTACAAAGATGTTTGCGGCAACGACCGAAGCGCAGAAAAGCACAAACACGGCCGAGGCTATGAAATCAAGGTGGGAAAGCTTCAGCACCTTCATGCGCGTGCGGCCTTCGCCGCCTCTGTAGCAGCGGCATTCCATTGCGACCGCAAGCTCATCTGCGCGGCGGAAGGCGGATACAAACAGCGGGATAAGAATGGGGATAAGCGCTTTTGCGCGCTGGATAATGCTGCCCGACGAAAAATCCACGCCGCGCGCCTTTTGAGCGTTCATGATTTTGTCGGTTTCCTCTATCAGCGTGGGTATAAACCGCAGTGCTATGGTCATCATCATCGCAAACTCATGGACGGGCACGCGCAGCTTTTTCAGCGGCGAAAGCAGCAGCTCCAGCCCGTCGGTCAGCGCGATGGGGGAGGTCGTGTAGGTGAGCAGCACCGACGAGCCCAAAAGCAACAGCACCACGCGCAAAACCATGAGCACGGCGTGCAGCACGCCCTCGAAATATATCTCTATAAATCCAAACCGGACGAGCAGGTTTTCGCCCTTTGTCCAGAATACATTGATCGCCGCTGTGAACATGATAATGAACAGCAGGGGCTTGAGACCGCGCACGATAATTTTCGCGGGAATTTTGGATATGGCGATCATAGCGAGCGTAAACGCCAAAATCACCGCAAACCCGGCAGCGCCGCGTGCAATAAACACAAGTATGATGTAGGCGGTGGTCAGTATCAGCTTTACACGCGGGTCCAGCTTATGCAGCAGCGAGTCGCCGGGGAAAAACTGACCGAGTGTAATGTCCTTCAGCACTTGCTGCCGCTCCTTTTATTCTTAATTATTTGCTCCGTGGCAGCCTTCGCCTGCTCGACGGTGTAAATGTCGGTGTCGATGTCCACGCCGCGCGCCCTCAGCGCGAGCACCAGTCTGGTTATCTGGGGTATGTCAAGCCCGATTTCGGTCAGCATATCGGCGTGCCTGAATATTTCGCTGCAGGTGCCGGTCATGCTGACGCGGCCGCCGCACATGACAACAAGCCGGTCGCAAAAGCGCGCCATGTCCTCCATACTGTGGCTGACAATAACCACGGTAGAGCGTTTGCGGCGCTGGTATGACCATATACCGCCGAGAATCTCCTCGCGGCCCATCGGGTCAAGTCCGGCCGCCGGCTCGTCAAGCACCAGCACCTCCGGCTCCATGGCGATGACGCCGGCAATGGCGACGCGGCGCTTTTGACCGCCGGAAAGCTCGAACGGCGAGGCGTCCAAAAGCTTTTCGTCAAGCCCGACAAAGGTCATTGCCTCGCTTACCCTGCGCTCAATCTCATCTTCGGACAGCCCCATGTTGCGCGGACCGAAAGCGATGTCCCGCCGCACCGTTTCCTCGAAAAGCTGGTATTCGGGATACTGGAACACCAGCCCGACGCGGAACCGAACCTCGCCGATTTTCTTCGGGTCGGCCCAAATATCCCGCCCGTCAAGCATCACGGTGCCCGATTGAGGTTTTATAAGACCGTTGAAAAGCTGTACAAGCGTCGATTTGCCCGAGCCGGTGTGCCCGATAATACCCGTAACCGTTCCGCGCTCGATGCCGACGGAAACATCAACCAGCGCTTCACTGCGAAACGGGGTGCCTTCGCCGTATACAAAATTAACGTTTTGCAGCTCGATTATATACTTGGAACTTGAAGTGTCAGTCATCTCATGAGAGCGCGGAGGATTTCCGCTCCTTCCTCCTCGGATAATACGCCGCGGGGCAGGGGACTGCCGTCCGGCATTGTGATTCCGTCAAGCGAAAGCTCGTGCAGCAGCTCGGTGACCTGCGGCACGTCCAGCCCGACGCTTTGCAGCTCCCCGACATGCGAAAAGACCTCGCGCGGGGTGCCGTCCAGAAAAATAACCCCGTCGTCGATAACTATGACGCGGTCGGCAAGAACCGCCTCGTCCATGTTATGCGTGATGTGCAGGACGGTGATGCCGCGGTCGCGGTTAAGCGAAATTATGGTGTTCATAACCTCCTTGCGACCGGAGGGGTCAAGCATGGCGGTCGACTCGTCAAACACTATGCATTCCGGCAGCATTGCGATAATGCCCGCAATCGCGACCCGCTGTTTTTGCCCGCCGGAGAGCTGGTGAGGCGAGTGGCGCGCATAAGCCTGCATCCCGACGACGGCGAGCGCTTCGTCCACCCGCCTGCGTATCTCATCCGGCGGGATGCCAAGGTTTTCGGGGCCGAACGCCACATCCTCTTCGACCACCGTCGCCACAAGCTGGTTGTCGGGGTTTTGAAACACCATGCCAATCTTGCGGCGGATGTCGAATATATCGTCCTCGGTCATGGAGGGGTCGGTTATATCGCGACCGTCAATATAAATTTTTCCGGAGGTCGGCGAAAGTATCAGGTTCAGCAGCTTTGCAAGCGTCGACTTGCCCGAGCCGTTGTGCCCGAGTATCACAACGAAATCGCCGCGCTTTATTTCAAAGCTGACGTTTTTTATCACCGGCAGCTCGCGGTGCGGTCCGCCGTCCTCGGTAATGTCATAAGAAAAGCAGAGATTCTCGGCTTTTATAAACGGAGTGTCTGTCATTTATCTTCGTTTCCGCCTGTTTATTTTACGGATTTTGCGCAAAAAGCTAAAATTTCGCAATATTAAACAAATCTGCTCGTTTTAAAGCGCCGCCCGGAGCGCCGCGACGGAGGCTCGTCCACAGCGAAACCCCGCGGCGCAGAAGCCTGCAAGTGGAAAAGCGCGCGGAAAGTGTCATTGCCGCTATGGCAAGCTCGTCCGCACTCCCCCGGGCGTGAATATCCCGCCGGAGGGGGTGCCTTAAAGCCGGCGGTGCGACGAGCGGCGCGCGGTCGCGTCGCCGCTGTCACGCGGTTTTGCTGTCATCTGCCGACTCGACGGCACAAAGTATGGCCGATTTCAGCTCCTCGGCATAAGATGTAAGCTGACTTTCGCATTCGCCCTCAAGCATGATGCGTATAAGCGACTCTGTGCCGGAGGGGCGAAGCACCAGTCTGCCCGAATCGCCCAGCGCCGCGGTCACGCGCTCCGCGCATTCGGCTATCGAGCCGACCGAAATCAGTTTTTTGCGATCGTCGGGGGACATGGATGCGGGCACCCGCACATTGACGGTTATCTGCGGCAGTGGCTGCATCACGGAAAACAGCTCCGAGACGCGCTGCTCGGGATATTTTGCAAGAAGGGACAGCACTTTTGCGGCAGTGAGCTGGCCGTCGCCGGTCGTCGCATATCCGGACAGGATAATATGCCCCGACTGCTCGCCGCCGACCGCATAGCCGCCGCGCAGCATCTCCTCCAGCACATACTTGTCTCCGACATCGGTCACCGCAACCGAAAACCCGTATTTCTTTGCGGCGCGGTGGAATCCAAGGTTTGTCAGTTTCGTGACGACCGCGGTGCCGCCGGTCAGCTTGCCTTCGCGCAAAAGCTCCACGGCAAGTCTGGCGACTATCATATCGCCGTCTATCAGATTGCCGCGCTCGTCGGCAAGCAGGCAGCGGTCGGCGTCGCCGTCAAATGCCACGCCGAGATCATAGCCGCCGGACGCGACAAGCTCGCAAAGTTTATCCATCTGCGTGGAGCCGCAGTTTTCGTTTATGTTAATGCCGTCGGGGTCGTAGGCGATGAAATCGGCATGCCAGCCGTACATGGTTACCGGATTGAAGATTTTTTTTGCGGTCGCGCTTGCCGAGCCGTTTGAAAGGTCGAACAGCACGCGCTTGAATGTCCCGGGTACGGGTGCCGTTTCCGCCATCACCGACGCGATATGACCGATGTAGTCGGATATACTCGCCGACACGTCACATACGCGCCCAATCTCGCGCGACGGCGGCGAGAGGGGAATATCCCCCAAAATCATCCGCTCAAGCTCCTGTTCGGTTTCGTCGGAGAGCTTGTATCCGCCGGAGCCGAAGACCTTCAGACCGTTATATTCGCTCGGATTGTGCGACGCCGAAATCATCACGCCGGCGTCCGCGCCCAGCCGCACGGTCAGGTAAGCGACCGCGGGGGTGGGCACAATGCCCGCCAAAAGTGCGTCGGTGCCGCCGGCGCACAGACCGGCGGTCAGCGCTGCTTCGAACATGTCGCCGGAAAGGCGGGTGTCCTTGCCGATTATAACTTTAGGTTTGCTGTTTTTGGCGGCACGCAGCATCTCGGCGAGCGAAAGCCCGAGCCTGTACGCGCAATCTGCGGTCAGCTCTTCGCCCGCGACGCCGCGTATGCCGTCAGTGCCGAATAATTTTCCCATTTAGTCACCGTAAGATTGAAGTAGTATATTTGAATGAAAAGTTCCGGCGACGGATTAAAGGATTTTAAGCTGTCCGTCGTCCGGTTCGTCGGCTTGAGACTGTGGGCTGTAGCTTATCCCAAGATGCTCGTAAGCCAGCCTTGTCGCCATGCGTCCGCGCGAGGTTCGCGCCAGAAATCCAATCTGCAAAAGATAAGGCTCGTAAACGTCCTCGATGGTGACAGCCTCTTCACCGATGGTCGCGGCGAGCGTTTCAATCCCAACCGGCCCGCCGCCGTATATTTTGATTATAACCTCAAGCATGCGCCTGTCGAGCGCATCAAGCCCAAGTTTGTCGATTTCAAGTTTCCCGAGCGCAAAGTCGGCTATCTCGCGGTCGATTTTGCCGTCGCCGACTATTTGCGCAAAGTCGCGCACGCGTTTGAGCAGGCGGTTTGCCACGCGCGGCGTCCCCCGCGAGCGGGCGGCTATCTCGCGCGCGCCATACTCGTCGATCTCGACGCCCAAAATACCCGCGCTGCGCTTTATGATGAGGGTCAGCTCATCTGGCGTATAAAGCTCCAGCCGCAGCGTGACGCCGAACCGGTCGCGCAGAGGCTGTGAGAGCTGTCCCGCGCGCGTGGTCGCGCCGATAAGCGTAAAGTGCGCGAGCGAGAGCGATATGCTGGTCGCGGACGGGCCTTTGCCGGTGATAATATCAACGACATAGTCCTCCATCGCCGGGTAAAGGATTTCCTCGACCGGGCGCTGCAGGCGATGCACCTCATCTATGAACATTATATCGTTTTGCCCCAAATTTGTGAGCAAAGACACAAGATCGCCGGTTTTTTCGATCGCCGGGCCGGAAGTTATGCGAATTGCAGAGCCCATCTCGTTTGCGATAATGGTCGCAAGCGTCGTTTTGCCCAGCCCCGGCGGCCCGTACAGCAGCACATGGTCGAGCACCTCGCCGCGGCGCTTTGCCGCCTCGATGTATATTTTCAGATTTTCTTTGACTTTCTCCTGACCGATGTATTCGTCAAGAGTGCGCGGACGCAGCGACAGCTCGACACCCGCGTCTTCCTCCGCATAAGCGGTGGACAGCACCCGGGTTTCGGGGTCGATACCCGCTTCAAAATCACGTTTTATCATTATAGTGAACCTAAATTAAAGCAAATAATGTTTGGTGCGGACCGCACGGTGCGCCTCAGCCTTTCATAAGACGGCGCAGCGCCTCGCGGATGACCGCTTCCAGCCCGGCGGAAGGGTCGGCGTCTTTGGTTGCCCACATCGCTTCCGCGCGGGAGTATCCTAAAACAAGCAGTGCGTTTTGTGCCTCGCCTATCACGCCCGACGCAGGGGGCGCGTCGGCGGCCGCCGCATCCGGCGCCGGCACATCCACCTCTTTGGAAAGTTTGTCTTTCAGCTCAAGTATGATGCGCGCGGCGGTTTTCGGTCCCACGCCCGGCGCTTTGGACAGCGCTTTCG
The DNA here is from genome assembly GCA_002385415.1 of Clostridiales bacterium UBA3953. Taxonomy (GTDB): domain Bacteria; phylum Bacillota; class Clostridia; order Oscillospirales; family CAG-272; genus DTU078. The sequence goes on along the minus strand of DGDL01000004.1, from coordinate 11,771 downwards.
CGTCGCCCGCGGTCACCGCAAGCGCAAACTGTTCGGGCGACATGGTCGAAAGAATGGACATCGCCGCCTTCGGCCCCACGCCCGAGACCGTAATCAGCATGCGGAATACGGATGCCTCCTCAACCGAGTAAAACCCGTAAAGCTCGAGCGCGTCATCCCGCACCGAAAGGTAGGTGTAGAGCTTAACCTTGCCTGTTTTGCCGGCAAGTTTGCCGAGCGCCGTGGAGCTGACGGTCAGCTTATACCCGACGCCGCCGGCGTCGATAACCGCCATGTTCCGCTCCGTATGTACAAGTTCGCCTGATATATAATAATACATTATGTAAAATCTCCGCCGCGGTAATGGTTGCTTTTTGTCTCAATCGGGGCGCGATGCGGCTTTCGCCGTAACATATCGCCGCCCCGTATTATCTGCCCATATAGGCCTGCAGGCGGGATGAGCGGGTTCGCGCATGGCAGACTGCAATCGCCAGCGCGTCGGCGGTGTCGTCCAGCCTCGGCGCTTTCTTCAAATTTAATATAGTGCTTACCATCGCGATAACCTGCGACTTTTCGGCGCGCCCGTAACCCACAATCGCCTGTTTGACCTGCAGCGGAGTGTATTCGAACAGCTGCACGCCCCGCTTTTTCGCGCAGAGCATCAAAACTCCGCGCGCCTGGGCAACGGCAATGGCCGTTTTTTGGTTTGTGTTGAAGAAAATCTCCTCCAAAGCCATCGCGTGCGGCCGGTATAAAGATATAAGTTCGTCCATCTCATCGTAAATCGTGGCCAGCCGGTCGCACACCGGAGTGTTGGCGGGTGTGGTGATGGCGCCGCAATCCAGCGTTGTAAAGCTGCGTCTGCGCTCGTCGTAATCGATAACGCCATATCCCACTATAGCCAGTCCCGGGTCGACGCCAATTATAATCATTTAATGCATAACACTCCGCTACATCTATTGCTTATCAGATAAGTATAGCATATAAACATTAATCTGTCAAAATATAATTGTTAAATTTTATTTTCTCCCCCTCTTTACACCGCCGGCGAAAAATGATATAATTTACCCTATGAATATCATCAGATTTTATCCGGGCGACACGCTGCAAATGAAAAAGCCGCATCCTTGTGGCTCAAACCTCTTTAAAGTGATTCGCGTCGGCAGCGACGTGCGGGTTGTATGCGGCGGCTGCGGAAGGGATATGACGCTCCCGCGCATAAAGCTGGAAAAAGGCATCAAAAAAGTGATAAGCGCCGCACAGCAGGATAAAGGCGACGGGCCCCGGCGCTAAATCACGCGGCGGGATGCCGCGCATGCCGGCTTTTTTGCGTTTTTCGGCGCCGCGCCGCCCGCCGAAGGCGGAATTTTTGATATTCATGGATTGATGGATGGCAAAGACCGGCTCTGTCGCCGGCTTTGCCTTTTTTTCTTTTTTGCGGGAAGCTCGGTATGGCACAGCAATGCATTTATGTAGAATTTCAAGTCAAATTGAATAAAAATTGCCTGCGGTCATTGACTTGTATGACAAACTGGAGTAAAATTGCCTTGAAAACAAGCCCACGGAGGTTCAAAATGACAAGGAAAATCATATCGCTGCTGCTTGCGTTCTCCCTGCTTGCCGTGACATTTGCGGGCTGTGCGGAAAAAAGCGGCAAGCAAACGGACGCCGCAGACACCTCGCAGACCCCAACCGACACCGAGACGGAAACGCGGGTGGACTATTTTGCGACGCTTCCCGACTATGATTTCGGCGGGAAAACCTGCACTTTTTTATGCCGCACCGAGCTTGAGCACGAGATTGCCGTCGAAGCGGAAGACGGCGAAATCGTCAACGACGCGATTTTCAAGCGCAACATGCGCATCGAAGAGGCGTATAACACGAAAATCACCTATCACGCTATCCCCGGCTCCTGGGCAGACGCCGCATCCTTCCAGTCGGCCGTCACCAAAGCGGTCAATGCGGGGGACAGCTCGTATGACGCCATCGCGATTTATATGGCATACGGCGCGCCGCTCGCCTCACAGGGCAACTACTATGCGCTCAACAAAATCCCGACTATAAACATCAATGCCGACTGGTGGGTACAGAGCCTTGTTGAAAACAACACCGTATACGGCAACCTGTATTTTATTATCGGCGACCTGTCGCTCACCATGTGGAGCTACATATATGCCATATTTTTCAACAAACAGCTTGCCGCCGACTATAATATCGAAAACCCGTATCAAACCGTAAAAGACGGCAACTGGACACTTGACAGGCTGATAGAGCTGTCAAAGCTGGTTTCAAGCGACGTCAACAGCGACGGCAAATATGACCTTGAAGACCAGTACGGCTTTATAACCAACGTCCACAGCATGCGCGCCATCGTAACGAGCTTTGAAATCCCGTTTACACAGCGCAACGACGAGGGCGGGTTCGACTTTGTTTTCTATAATGAGCATACCGTGGATGTGTTTAACAAGCTTTATGATTTTGTAAACAATAACGACTCTTCGTTCATACTCGACCCGAACCTCGACCACGCGGGCGGTCAGTGGCTTTCCAAGATTTTTGTTGAAGACCGTGCGCTTTTCATGACCTACACGCTTGATATGACCGATATGCTGCGCGACATGAAGAGCGACTTTGGAATACTGCCGATGCCCAAATACAACGAGACGCAGAAAAATTACATGTCCCACTCATATGACGGCGCGAGCATATTCGCGGTTCCGGTCTCTGCCTCCGACTATGAGTTTTCGGGCGCGATGCTGGATGCCATGAGCGCCGAAAGCAAGTACACGGTTATCCCCGCATTCTATGATTTGAAGCTGATGACCAAGGTGACGCGGGACGACGACTCGGCAGAGATGCTGGACATCATCCGCCAGGACATGACCTATGACTTTGCCTATGTGCATACCATGTCGGTCGACTATGTATTCTCGATGTTCGGCGATATGATAGGCACCCAAAACGACACGTTTGCCTCCACTTACGAGAAAAAAGCAAAGTCGCTGGACAAACTGCTCGAAACGCTGCTCAAAAACTACGCCAAAGTCGCCGAAAGCCAGCAGTAACCGCAGCGCGGCACGCAGATAATGCCCGCCGCCGCCAATTGAAGCGACAGCCGCAAAATTATATGGCAGCAAAACAGAAAAACGACCACACCAAAACGCATATAAATTGGTGTGGTCGCTTTTTTTTGTATCAAATATGCGAAGTTTTAAAACTGCCAATATTACAATATATTAATAGGTTGCTTTAACGCCTCTTTTTCAGCAGTGCGGCACCGCCGCCGGATAAAAGCGCGACTGTGGCGGCCCATGCTATGGCATCGGCGGTTTGAGGCGCGGCTGCGGCTGCTGCGGTGTCGGCCGCAGGAGCGTCGGGCGTGGCGAGCTCCTGTTCAGGCACCACTTCAGGCTCCTCGGCGGCGGTATCTTCGGCCGGCTCCGCGCCGGGCAGCGGGGATTTATAGTCTTCGACAAACTCGATATGGTCAATGTAGAAAACACTGCCGATATCGGTGGTGATGTCCGAATAGTCCCAAAACAGATAAACGCCGGCAATATCGGAAGGGTCGCAGGGGGTATCGGGGTCGAGCGCCTCCCAGTTGGCGTTTGACCGGATTGTAAAATCTTTGAGCGGGAAGGCAAACCATCCCTTGAAACCGTAAACGTCCGAGTCCTGTGCGTCGCCGAAACAGCCGTCATCACCATGCGTCATGGTCACCCATTCATCCGACCCTTCGGCAAGATAATAAAACTCACATTCCCACGCGCCGTCAACTTCGTCGGTCGTAAACAGGCAGCCGTTCGAGTCGGCTACGCCGAAATTTGCCTTGCGGAACCCCATGCCGGTGAAATCGCACCACACGCGCAGATAATTTGCGCCGGCATGGTTTGTCCGGATTTTGTTTTTGTCTGTGGCGAATATGTATGTGCCGACGTTTGAGTTTCCGTCCTCCGACAGGGCAAGCGCTTTGCTGCCGCCATATCCCTTTCCGTCCACGATTTCCGCGGTGATAACGCATCCGTTGTCCGAGCCGCTGTCCCAGGCGCCGACCCAATAGTCGCCGGGCTCGTCAAAATTGTAAACGGGGTTTCCGGCCTGCTCAAAAGAGTCAAAGCCCTCAAAATCCGTGAAAAGGGCGCCGGATGCGGGCAGCGCAAACATCGCGGCAAAACAAATCAGCGTCAAAATCAATGTTATCCGTTTCATTTTCGGTTCCTTATTCACCATAATATGGATGGCATAATTATACATTAATGGTATGCTGTTGTCAAGGTGAAAAGATAACATACTGAAAAAATGTTGAACCCGATTGGCTAAAAGCATGATTTCATCATATGCACTAAAGAACGCGAAAAAAATTTATAAGAAAGGTATTGACAATCACGTGATTGCGTGTTACAATCAAATCAGGAGAGGGATGGCAGAAAATCTCATGCCGGCTCTCCTGCCGAAAACCCTGTAAACCGAGGTGAATCTGCTTTGAATTTGCTTGAAGAATCAGATAAATATATACCCGGAACCGTGCTCGAACGTGATGAGATGGGCGGCGTTTCGGGGCTGGAGTTTCTCAACAACATATTTTTCGTCACCGACGGGATAATGCTTTCCGAGGTGAGGGAAATATCCGGCGTCGACGGCTCGACACTGCAAAACTGGGTCAAACGCGGCTGGCTGTCCGGCACGGTAAACAAACGTTATTCAAAAGACCAGCTCGCGCGTATATTGATAATAAATATGTTACGACCGACAATGCAGCTTGAACGCATCGACCACCTGCTGCATTATATCAACGGCGATGTCGAAGACACATCCGACGACATTATTACGGAATCCATGCTCTATGAGTATGTCTGCCGCATAATCGAGCGCATTTCACCGATGGGCGGCCCGGGAAACTTGACACGCGAGGAAATGTGCGGGATTGTTGCGCAGGCAACCGACGATTATCAAGAAAAAATGGAGGGGGAGGCAAAAAGACTTCGTGCAGCGCTTGAGATTATCGTAATCGCATACTATGCGTCGCTTTATGCGGCGCACTCGGCACATCTTTTTGAAAAGCTCGAAGAGGGGTAAACAAAAATGAGTGCGTGGTATAACTCGCTTTCCGAACTTCAGCGGATATTTGCGCTGATAGCAATACCGTCAACCGTCGTGATGCTCATTCAGTCTGTGTTGATATTGTTTGGAGTGGGAGACGGCGACGCGGACGCAGACGGTGTTGACCTTGATTTTGACGATGCCGACGGAGGCACAGAGCCGGGCGACGGATTTGCGCTTTTCACGGTTCGCGGCTTCGTGGCTATGCTTTGCGTGGGCGGCTGGCTGGGCATAGTCTTGCTGGACGCCGGCATGAGCGTCCTTGAGGCGACCGTACTTGCCTTTGCCGGCGGCATAGCCGCGCTGTTCGGCATGGCTTTTCTGGTGCGCTTGCTGCTGAAGCTGCAGCAAACCGGCAACTTGGAGCTTTCAAACGCCGTTGGCAAAACCGGCACAGTCTATCTGACCATCCCTGCCAATATGAGCGGGACGGGGAAAGTCCATCTCACAGTGCAGGAAACCTACTCGGAATTTGGCGCGATGACCCCCGACGCCGAAGAAATCAAGACCGGAGAAGCCGTCAAGGTAGTGAAGGTGGACGATTCCGGCCTTCTGGTCGTAAAGCGAATTGTGTCGGAAAAACAAAACGAGCACCGGCTAATCGGCCAATAAATGTTGGCAAGATTGACAAATATTAATGCAAACAGACGAATTGTTTTAATAATAAACTAAAATTACCACAGTTTACTTGCAACAGGAATGGGGGTGTGTTATAATCACAAAATAAGTAAATTTGCTGTAACAGGGGGTCGGATTTTCACATGGAATACAAAAACAACTACAAGTATTTTTACCCCAATTGGATTCTTGAAATCATCGGAGGCGCAATCGCCGCTGTCGGTCTTGTCCCGACACTCATGACCCGGTTCAGAAGCAGCTATTTTCTCGGGCTCACGATTGTCGGTATCGGTATCACGGTTTTCTCTTTTGCCGGAAAATTTCGTGATTCCGACATAGACGACCAGGTGGAAAATGTCCGTAAATCCATGGTCGATGAAGCGATGAAAGCGTTTGGATTTACGGAGCGCCAGCTGCGCAACATCGTTTTGTCAAAAGATTTCGGCGAGTATGTTTTCCCCGAAGACGGGCAGGTGCATATTAAGCGCGGGTCGGACGGCAAGTTCCGCTCGTCCGAATACACGGCCTGGTCGGTTTCACTCGGCAAAGACGAGCTGTATTTTTACAGTCGCACTGTTTCGCTGACCGAAGAAAAAGAGTCGACCGACCAAAAGATTATAAACCTCGACGATTACGAGGGCGCAAAGGTAAGCGAACACAAATTCACGCACAGTTACGGAAAGGACAACTCAAAAACTTACGAGATAAAGTACCACACTTTCGACCTTACGACAAAAGACGGCGCTGTCTATACGCTGCCCGTTCATCCCGACGTTGAAATAGACGACCTGATAGACAGGCTGGACCATGTCACAAAACTGCGCCGCGCCGAGCAAAGCCAAGACCGGCCGCAGTAACGGGATGAGTGCCGGATAGCTGCCGCCGCCTGAAAATTTAATATTATAGGAGGCTACACAATGCCGGGTCAAAACTTGCTTTATTTAGTCACGGTTGTCGTGGTGCTGGTTTTTACCACATTTGTATTGCTTTTGTCACGATACCGCAAATGTCCCTCCGACAAAATCATGGTCATTTACGGTAAAGTGGGCAACAACCCGGACGGAACACAGCGTTCCGCCAAGTGTATACACGGTGGCGCGGCGTTTATCTGGCCGATTATACAGGGCTACGATTATCTTGACCTTACTCCTATTTCAATTTCGATTGATCTGAAAAAAGCGCTTGCAAAGCAAAATATCCGCATCGACGTGCCGTCCCGCTTTACGGTCGGCATATCAACCGAGCCCGGCGTGATGCAAAACGCAGCGGAGCGCCTGCTCGGTCTGAAGATGAGCGAAATCCAGAACCTTGCCGAAGACATTATCCTCGGTCAGCTGCGGCTTGTCATCGCCACGATGAAGATAGAGGAAATCAACACCGACCGCGATAAGTTCCTTGACGCGGTTTCCGGCAACGTTGAGACCGAGCTGAAGAAGATAGGCCTGCGGCTGATAAACGTCAATATCACAGACATCAACGACGAAAGCGGTTACATAGAGGCGCTCGGCCGCGAAGCCGCGTCCAAAGCGATAAACGACGCGAAGGTTTCGGTCGCCAACAACGACAAGCTCGGTGCGATTGGCGCCGCGTCCGCTGAGCGCGACCAGCGCATATCCGTCTCTTTGGCGAACTCCGAAGCGGTATCCGGCGAAAACGAGGCAAAGGTCAAAATCGCCGAGTCCGAGGCATTGCGCCGCGAGCGCGAAGCCGAGCTGCTGCAGCGCGCCGTCACCGCCGAGAAGATAGCCGAAGCAAAGGCAAAGGAAGAATCGTTTGCCGCACAGCGGCTTGCAGAGCTTGCGCGCGCACAGCTTGAGCAGGCCAAACTGGAGGCCGACGTAATTATAGCCGCGGAAATCGAGAAAAAGCAGAAACTGCTTGAAGCCGAGGCCGAAGCCGAACAGATTCGCGCACGCGCGAAAGGCGAAGCCGACTCGATACTGCTCCGCAAACAGGCAGAGGCCGAAGGTTTGAGAGCCATGCTGTCAAAGCAGGCCGAAGGTTTCAGAGAGCTTGTCGAGGCAGTCGGCGGCGACCCGTCCGACGCGATTAAGATGCTTATCGCCGACAAGCTTGAAGAGATTGTCAAAATCCAGGTCGAAGCCATCAGAGACCTCAAAATTGACCGGGTTACCGTTTGGGATTCGGGTCAGACCGGCGACGGCAAGTCTTCCACCGCAAACTTCATTTCTGGGCTGATGAAGTCTATCCCGCCGCTAAATGATTTGTTTGAACTGGCGGGAATGAGTTTGCCGGAATATCTGGGCACCGAAAAAGCGAGCGGCACCCAGCCGGAAGACGCGCCCGATACCGATACACAGGTTTCTGCATAGATTTAGCATAGCGGTGAGATGAGCCGCCGAATTCCCAAACCCGCGGAATCGGCGGCTCTTTTGCATGAATCGAGGAGGTCGCCATGAAGGGAGAGTACAGGCGTAGATATGCCTTTAAGCTGGGCATAAGACTGTTTGCGTCGGCGGCTGCCGGTGTGGCGGTGGCCGCGTCGGCATTATGGTACGGGAGCAGCGAGATTGTCTCTGTCGCCACGGGAGCGCTTGCGTTTGCTTTGGTGCTTTTTGCGCTGCGTGTGCCGTCCCTGCTTGCGCCCGGCTGGGACGGCGTTGTGACGAGCAAAACGGTGCGCTATGTCACTTTGCGGTACAAAAACAATGTTCCCGAGTATCAGCTTGTCGTAACCGACCCGCGCGGGAGGGAGCATCGCGACGTATTTCTTGACAAGGAGGACAACCGCAAGCTCAACCGCATAGAATATTACGACCATGGCGAGCGGGTGCGCCGTCACCGCGGGTTTAAATATTTTGAAAAATTCGACAAAAGCGGAAAACTCAGCGTTATCTGCATCGACTGCGGCACGCTCAACCCAAGACAGCGCGAGCGCTGCATAAACTGCTCGCTGACTCTTTTGCGCGAAAATATCGAGGCGTGACGGCAAATATTTCACAGTATAAAATTTCATATCATTGTGAATATTATATTTGCATCACTGAGCAAATCTTGAGAAAAATGCAGTCTGCTGATAAAAAGGGCTTTTGCCCCTGTTTTCGTGCGGCGGCGATAGCAGCGTCGGCCGCTTTAAAAGTCTGAGTTTTACGCTTTTAGAGTATGGTGTTGTAAAATTAATCTAAATGTGTTATAATAGTTTGGACCAATCAAAAGGAAAGGACCATAGAGGAAATGAAAAAGATCATTTCGCTGATACTTGCAGCAATGCTTGTGTTGGCAACGTCCGCCATGCTTAATTCCTGCGGCGATAATACCGACGACGGCGGAGACACTACTACTACAGCAAACGATACTAC
>DGDL01000004.1:0-2533 GCA_002385415.1 Clostridiales bacterium UBA3953 | reverse complement strand
CCGATACGACAGGAGCCACAGTAACCGATCCGGCGACTGAAGAAAATGACGAAACGCTTGCTGGGGACATCGATCTTCAGCCGAAAATGGACATCAGCACGGTTAGCGGCACGCCCGGCGCAAACGAAACCGAAGGCCCGACAAACATCTTTGACGGCGACTCTTCGACAAAATGGTGCGCCCTCCAGGAAGGCGTCAGCGTCGAGTGGAAGATGATCGAACCGGTTACCGTAAACTACTATTATTTCACGACCGCAAACGACGCCCCCGAACGCAACCCGGCAAGCTGGGTGTTTTACGGCTCGGTCGATGGCGCCAATTGGGTGGAGCTGGATAAGGTCGAAGGCGCGACGCTGCCAACCGATTTCTTTACCGACTCCGAAAAGTTTGAAATCGAAAACCCGCAGACTTTTGAGTACTATAAGCTTGAGATCACCGAAGTCGCTGTTCCGGGAACAGAAGTTACCCAGTTCTCCGAGTTCAATTTTTATCAGACTGTTGAAAAGTAATTTTGACGGAGCAAAACTGCAGCTAAAAAAAAGCCGCACCCCGATTGTTTGGCAAGAAAGCCAAGCAATCGGGGCTTTTTATTTGCCGGATTTTCGCATGAATTTTGCGCCGAAGCGGGATTTTACTTAAAAATCATAGAAAAAAAGCGACTATAAATAATAGTACCCACCAAATAACCGGAAATCTCAGCAAATATCGTAAAAATTTCCACAAAAACATTGACGAATCGCAAAGCAGTTGATACACTATGTAAATGGTAGGGAATTTTTGGCGGGGCGGCCGGAAAGAAGCCGCGCAAATATGGCGGCAGCCCCCTTTCCTGCAGCTTGCTTTCAATTTGACTGCAGTGCGCGCAAAACGGAAGGCGAGGTTTTGCTATGGTCAATCCGTGCAAGGGAATACGGCGCAGACGATGTGCAGGCTGTGCAATTTTTGCCGTGATTTTCTGCATGGCTTTTGCGGTGCTCTGCGCTGCCGCCGATGCCGGCATAGATTTTACCGATGAAGAGCTTGAGTTTATAAACACGCATCCGGTGATACGCATCGGGGTTGACCCTGAATTTGTGCCTTATGAGTTTATCGACGAAAACGGCGAGCACAAAGGAATCTCCGCCGACTATCTCGCGAAAATAGCCGAGCGGACAGGCCTGCAGTTTGAAATTGTAAAAGGGCTGAGCTGGGTCGAAGTCTATGACATGGCGTTGGCAGGGGAGATAGACGTTTTGCCCGCCATCGGAAAGACCGTCGAGCGGGAAGAAAAGTTCCTTTTTTCAGACCCGTATTACCATTATAAAAGGGTGATTGTGACCCGCGAAAAAGACGCAAGCATATCGGGGATGGACGACCTTTTCGGGCTGACCGTCGCAGTGCAAAGATACAGCTCGCACCACAGCTACATGTTGTCCTATCCGAAAATAAACCTCAGCCTTTACGATACGGCCGAAGCCGCGCTGACTGCGGTTGCCACCGGCGAGGAAAAAGCATTTATCGGAAACCTTGCCACGGCAAACTACATAATACGCTCAAACGGGCTGACAAATCTCAGGCTTGTATCGTTTGAGGCCGAAAAACAGCATGCACTGCATTTTGCCGTAAGAAAAGACCGGCCGCAGCTTCTCGGCATTATAAACAAAGCGCTGGCTTCAATCGGCGAAAGCGAAAGGTTCGAAATCAACAACAAGTGGGTCGACCTGCAGACCGATATAGATTACAGGCCGGTCATCCGAATATTGGCCGTTGTCGGCATTACGGTAGCCGCTATTCTGGCAGTATCGATTTTCTGGATTGCGAGACTGCGAGATGAGATAAACCACAGAAAGCAAATCCAGCTCGACCTCGAGCAAGCAAAAAAGCAGGCAGACGAAGCAAATGAGTTCAAGTCGCATTTTATGGCAAGGATGTCCCACGAGATTAGAACCCCGCTCAATGCCATAACCGGCCTTGCATACCTGCTCAAAAAAACCGATGTGTCGCTGACGCAGCGAATGTATGTCGACCGCATTATTCAGTCGGCAAACAACATGCTAAGCATCATAAACGATATTTTGGACTTTTCTAAAATCGAAGCGGGCAAAGTCGAGCTTGAGCTGACCTCTTTCGCCATGGACCAGGTGATACAAGATGTGGTCAACATTATTTTATATAAAATAGACGAACAGGGAATCGGCTTCAGACTGTCCAAAGACCCGCTTGTGCCAAACCGGTTTTTCGGCGACCCGAAGCGGATTGAGCAAATCCTGCTCAATTTATTAAGCAACTCCGTCAAATTCACCGATGCGGGCGAGGTGTCGCTGGACGTGCGCCTGCTTGCAAAAGAAGGCGACAAATACCACATCTCGTTTACCGTATCGGATACCGGCATCGGCATGACCGAAGAGCAGGTCAAAAAGCTGTTTTCTCCATTCGAGCAGGGGGACAGCAGCATCAACCGCCGCTATGGCGGCTCCGGGCTGGGGCTTTCGATTGTCAAAAACCTGGTCGATATGATGGGCGGCGAAATAAAGGTGTTCAGCACGCCCGGAGA
>DGDL01000005.1:610-9327 GCA_002385415.1 Clostridiales bacterium UBA3953 | reverse complement strand
ATAAGCCGGGGTAAGCAGGTACATCGATTCGGCCGACAGCGCTTCGATTATAATACCCGTGCGCTCAAGGTTGGCTGATGTTTTGGGTATCATTATGCACGACGCATTATAACAGCTGACCGCGCAGTGATAGTCCTTTTGTGTTTCGCTGCCCTTTGGAATCGGGATAATACCGAAATCGGTGTCCATGCTGCGGAAAAGCGTCACGCGGTTCATACCGGCCAAATTGAACAGCACTTTACCGCTCGAGAACATCACGTCCATGCATTCGGTCCATACATTGCTGTATTTTCCCTGGTAATTGGACACATAGAAGCATACGTCCCCATAGCGTGCATTAATCAAAATCGCCTTTTCAAACGCGGAAATAAACTCGGGGGTGTTGATAGATATGTAGGGCAGGTCGTTTTCGTCTTTGGATACAACGCGACCGCCGGCACCCGCACACAGTACGAAGGTGTTAAACCCTTCGCCGAGTATGCCCCACTGGTCGGCCTCGTCCATTGTGCCGTTGCCGTCAAGGTCGCGCGGCGCTTTTTTGACACATTCATACAGCATGTCTATTGTCCATATGCCGTTTTTGACGGCATCATAAAGGCTGCCAACCTGAAGTTCCTCGGCCAGCTTTTTGTTGAACAGCAGCGCCCAAGTGGCGTCGTTGTCCATTATCATAAGCTCGCCAGTGGTGGCATAAAGCCTGCCGGCAATAGACATCGACCGGTTCACACTCTGGTCGTACCACGGCTTTTCAAGGTCTATGTAGGGGACTGTCTTCAAGTCTACCACATAGCCGGCGGTTGAAAATGAACCCATCGTAGTAAGTGTGAACGCGAGCATGTCGTAATCGTCGGAATTTGAGACTATGCTCCTTTGAGCTGCGCCTGTGTAATCGGAAAATTCCCTGATGTCTGTAATTTCAAAGTTATACTGCTCACAAATTTTGCTGTTGCGGTTGTAAACCGCGTCGTTTATCGGGTCGCCGGTCAGCTCTTCGGCAAATATGTCTTTGGTTATCCAGTGTACGTCCCATTCACCTCTGGTTATAACTCGGAAAGTATAGCCTTCGAAGTCTCGTTGCGGAAGATCCGGCAATAATCTTGTCGTCTCCTCGGACTGGATGGCGGTTGTCTCGATGTCATTTTGCTTTTCGACCATGGCACCCTGCCCTGTCTGATCCGAACAGGCCAGAAGGCTGGATAGCAGGATGAAAAATGCAAGAAACAGCGAGGCTGTTTGAACCGTTCGTTTCACGGCTATACCCTCCCGTATTCTATCTATTATATTTAAAACTTGCCGTCAAGAGCTTTTATCCTTCGATTTTTTCGATGCCCTTTACAAGACGATTGATTGCGGCTTCCGCGCCTTTCATGAGCTTTTGCATTCTTGACACTATGTCGCGGTTGTCGGTCAGCGACATTTCCATGAACTGGCCGCATATACCGCCAAAATCGTATACCGCGCCTATGTCCACAACACCGGTCGATATGATAATATCGAGCATTTCTTCAGACTCGTCGTCGCGGGCGATTTTGCTTGTGAGGTTGATGTCGTAATATGCCGGCATAAGTATCCTATGCGACTGTTCCGCAAGCGATTCGAGGACTATGGAAAGCTCCTCGGGATAGCTGCATATAGAAACCGCCGCAAGCGTGGTGCCCACATAGCTGTTGAGCGCGGTGTAATAGCGTTTCTGTGCCTCGTCGTACATCGGCATCGGCAGCATGCCGAAATCGGTTTCCATTCCGCGGAAGGTTTCGACTTCGCGCAATCTCACCCAATAATACAGAATACGGTGCTCGCTGAACATGGTTCGCGCCTCGGCATAAATCGCGCTGAACCCCTGGGCATACAGCTTCTGCAAATTGAATGTGTTGCTGTTGTCGTACATTATCATGTAGATTTTATCGATGATTGACAGTTCCTTCTCGTTGAGAATGGTTATGACCGGGAAATCGTTTTCATCTTTTGTCGCAATCAGTCCTCCGGCGCTGACAAGCATGGCCGGCAGGGTATCTCGGTATCCGACAAAGCCCCATCTGTCTTTATAGGTAAGCTGTCCGTCGCCGTCGACGTCACTTGTGACGCCCTTTATCGTTTCGTAGAAACTGTCGAGCGTCCATGAGTAGTTTTTCACCATGTCGTACAGATTGGGGAGCCTAAAGTCCTGATGCATCACCTTGTTGAATATAAGTATGCCGGACGAGTCTTTGTCGAGCAGCATTATGTCGCCATTTAAAAGGAACATGTGCCCTCCGAGCGTCATGGCTTTGGTGGCTTCAATGTTCCAGTATTTCTTTTCGAGGTTTATGTGCGGCAAATGCTTAACTTCAAGCAGGTAGCCGTTGGTCATCGGCGTCGATACCGTGTTGAAACGCATTTGTACCACATCATAAACGGGGTCGTTGGCGGTAACCGCTCTTTGCAGTTTGCCAAGCGAATCGTTTGTATCGTCATTTGCGATTTTCACATTATACAGCTCTTCGACTATACGGTTGCGTCTGAACACCGCGTCGTTTATAGTCTCGCCGTTTTCGGCTTCGGCATATATATCGCGCGGCGACCATACGGCCCAGTCAGGATCATGCTCTGAGTTCGGCGTCAGGAAATTTATTGTCAAGCCTCCCAGATCACGCTGGGGGAGATCGGACGTGTAATCGGGATCTGCTGTTGTTTCCTGTTCGCCGGCCGGTGCCGTATCGTTTGTGTTTGTTGTCTTTGCTCCACTGTCTTTCTGGTCCGAACACGCTGTCACAATGGCCGATAACATCAAAATAACGGCCAGAAGTAATGCTTTAAGTCTCATAAAGTCTCCTCCTATAATAGAAATTAACAGTTCAGTTTAATTACGCTAATAATATCATAAAAAACCGCCTCAGTCAACAGCTTACAGCAGTTATTTGCATTGATTTAGTGTAGAATTTATGTTATAATCCCATTAATTTATACACAGTCAACCGGAGCGTATTATGAAAAATGCATATATCCGTGCTATAATTTTTGCCAAACCGGCATCAGGTCGCCGCTTATCCGACGCCGCGGCGACGGACTTTCGGGATGCCTGCCAAGACATCGAAAATGCCGCATTTGACGGAAAAACGGTTACATATAATTATATAATCGACCCGGGCAGCGGCCGCAGCTCGACATTTTCGGGCATGGCAGCGGACGAAAATGTCGCCGATGCTCAAAAATACGGCCGGGCGATGCGAGGTTAAGCCATGCCGCCACTCACGCTGCTTATCAAACCGGCATCGGGACTTTGCAACATGCGCTGCAGCTATTGTTTTTACGCCGATGTCACAAAAAGCCGAGAGGTTCACTCGTACGGCTTTATGGGTGGTGAGACGCTCGAGCAACTCGTTCGGCGCGCATTCGAGTATGCGGGGCGCTCGCCCGTTACTTTTGCCTTTCAGGGCGGGGAGCCGACTTTGGTCGGGCTGGACTTTTACCGGCGGCTCCTTGAGCTTCAGCGACGGCATAACACCGCCGGCGCCGAGGTGCAAAACTCTATCCAGACCAACGGGCTGACTGTCGACTCCGAGTGGGCAGAGCTTTTTGCCGAAAATAAAATCCTTGTCGGACTTTCGATCGACGGCACCAAAGCTATACACGACGCAAACCGCCTTGACGCGGAGGGGCGCGGGACATATACACGCATAAAAAAAGCCGCCGCGATACTCGAGGCGGCAGGCGCTGAGTTTAATATTTTATGCGTTGTCACATCGGCATTGGCGCGTCACGGAGCAAAGGTGTTTGACGCTCTTGTCTCGGCCGGCTTCCGCTATCTGCAGTTTATCCAGTGCATCGACGGGTTCGGCAGCCCGCCGACCCCCTATTCGCTTTCCGCCGAGCGCTGGGGAGAGTTTCTGTGCGTCATATTCGACCGCTATTATGAGCATATCAGGCGCGGCGATTATGTGAGCGTTCGCCCGCTCGATAATTTTATGGAGCTTGCGGCCGGGCTTCCGCCAAGCTGCTGCGGCTATACCGGACGGTGCGACCTGTGCCTTGTCGTCGAAAGCGACGGCGGCGTTTACCCATGCGATTTCTATGTGCTTGACCGCTATCGCATGGGCAATATATGCGACATGAGCATATCCGAGCTGCGCGAAACCGAGCCGGCAAGGAGATTTGTTGCCGAGTCCGAGCCGGTCGACCCCGCCTGTGCCAAATGCGAGTGGTTTGCACTTTGCCGCGGAGGATGCCGCAGGCATCGGGAGCCGCAGAGCGGCGGCACACTGACCCGCAGCAAATTTTGCGCCGGAAACAAGCGATTTTTTGAGTATGCCTACCCGCGCATGCGCGAGCTGCTGAGATATATCCGAATATAAAATCGGGAGAGCGGCCGACATTTCGGCTCCCTCTCCCGATTTGATTTTCCCTCTGTTGCTGATTTTTGCTGCTTTAATTTCAGCCGGTATAAAGCGCATACTCGGTATCGCCAGCCAGTTCCGGCGTCGTAAAGAACAGCACGGATGCGGGACGAAGCGACTTGAACGTCGCGATAGACGTTGTTTCGCCGTTTTGCGCGATGGCAAGCGGGGCGTTTTCGCCCACAGGCGTATTCATCATGAAGAGAACGTTCGGCTGGGTCGAGGTGTTGCCCACCGGGCAGTCGAACTCGCCGCCAAGCCCGGCCAGCGTACCGCCGTTTATCATTGCCACATAACCGCATTTGAGCGGGCGCTTCTGTGCCGATAGCAGCGTGGTGCCGCCTTCGATAAATATTGCGGTCGCGGCCTGTATTCCGTCGGAGCCGGCGGAAATGACTATGCTGCCGCCGTCGATGTAAACGAATCCGCGATCGGAGCGGGTATTGTTGTCGGCGCGAATCCCGTCGGTGCCGGAGGTGACCGAAATCGTGCCTCCGCCGATTTTGACGCTGTCTCTGCCGTAAAGCCCGCCGTTGGGCGCCGAGACGTTCAGTGTGCCGCCCGTAATCACAAGGTCGTCTTTCGATACAACCGCGTGTTTATAATTTCCGATAATATTCAGCGTGCCGGTGCCGTTTATAGTCAGGTCGCTGCGGCTGAATATAACCGCGTCGACGTTTCTCTGCTCGCCGTCAACCACACTGTTTTCTTCGGTTAAGGTGTAGATAACGCCGTCGGTAAGTGTATTTACCTTGCCCTCGTTGAGCGTGATAAACACCTTGTCCGCTTTTTTTACAAAAATCGCGGCGAAATCGGAAGATTTGATTGTCACGCCATCGAACACAAGCTGAACCTTTGCCGTTTCGGGCGCGTCGATGAAAATGGTGCCGTCGTCAAGCGTGCCGGAAACTATATAGGTGCCGTCCGCCGTAATGGTTATATCCCCATCATTGAATTTGGCGCCTTCGCCCGATATTTTAGCCGTTGTACCCTGAAATTCTATAACCGTAGCCGTAGACTGCTCGTATCCCACATCTTTATCGCGAGCGGTGAATTCGGTGTCCATCGTTGACATCGCCGCGGGGACGGAAAGTGTCGAAGCGGAATTTGCCGATGTCATCAGCACCGTTTTGCCCGAAACATCGACCGCTTCAAGTTTAACCTCGCCGTCAAGCGCGGCCTTGCCGCCGCTTTTGCTGCCGTCTCCTCCGCATCCCACGACCGCGGCAAGCATAAGTATCGCAAGCGCGAAAGAGGCGATCCGCCTTAATGTGACTGTATTCATAACCTGTTACCGTCGCTTTCCTGTTAGAATTTAAGGTTTGTCTACATTATACTACAATTTTTAAAGTTCATCAATATACATTAATCCGCGATCGCTAACTTTTCCGCAGGTTATCTCAAGGTTGCCGTTGCGGCAGCGCAGCTCGTCGATAAACTCTTTTTCTTGCGCCGGGTCTTTGAGGTCGATGAGGTAGTCGAGCTTATAAAGGCTTCCGAGATTGGAGGTTTTAACTTTCACAAGCTCGCATTTGTCGGTGTATTTTTCAAAGATGTCGTCAAACACGCCGGTGTAGTCGAGGCTTTCGGGGATTGTGATGCGCAGCTCGCGCTCGCTAAAATGCCTTTTGGGCTCGCCAAAACGGGTCAATGTAAAGAGCAGCAGCGCGGCACACATTATAAGCGTAAACAGTACCGCAAATCCGATGTAGCCGGTGCCCGTTGCAAGACCGACCGCCATCGCCATGAATATGCTGGCTATCTCTTTTGCCGTTCCGGGTGCGGAGCGGAAACGCACAAGGCTGAACGCGCCCATCACCGCCACGCCGGTGCCGAGGTTGCCGTTGACAAGCATAATGACGGTCTGCACTATTGCGGGCAGAAGCGCGAGAGAAACAATAAAACTTCTTGTGTATGTGTTTTTATATGTATAAACGATGCCTATCAGCGTCCCGAGCAAAAGCGAAAAAAACATGCAAAGCAAAAATGGGCCGACTGAAAAAGTTACCGGGGCAACCGTGGGGTACACGCTGCCGAAAATTTTCTCAAGCACTGATGACCTTCCTTTCAAGTATTTCTTTTTTAGGTATATTTAAATGTCTCATTTCGGAGAGCTGATATGCATACCCATATTTTGAAAATGATGTGGGGTATATTTTCAGCTCGTCGAGGATGTGGCTCAGCCATAGAGGGATAGAATTTGAAGTTTTCAGCTCCATTATTCGCTGCTGCGGCTTGATAATGTGTTCGCCGCCCGGTCCCTGGGACAGGTGCAGGTTGTTCCAGCGAAACATTATGTTGTTGTCGAACGTAACTCGCAGGTTTGGGTCTTCTATCCCGAAAAAAGCCTCTCTGTCGTAGAAAAGCGCACAAGCCGGGCCTATATCGGGATAAAAATTCATAACATAATCAATTTCGCGGCTTATCTGGGTAGAAACCGGCAAAGGCTTTCCTTCGTAAAGATAAGCCTCGGCATCGGCGAGCGTTACATCAATGCGCCTTTTATATACAATACCCTTGTATTTCTTTTTAAGCTCGATAAAAACTGTATCTTCAGGCAAAGGGGTTTTATAGCTGCGCAGCCGCAGCTTTTCTTTGTAAACCGGTTTTTCGAGCGACATGCGAATAAGCCTGTAATCGGGCGTGTCAAAATAAATGTTGCTTATGGTGCTTTTGCCGTATTTGTCCGGCACGAACCTGCCTTCGGTCGCACGCATAAATTCTTCAAATTGTCGCTCGCTTAAAAGATATTTTGTCTCGTATCGTCTAAATACATCTATGTACTTTGTTGTACTACTCATTAGGCTCTTCTCCTAAAACTGTGTTGCCCAATAACACTCTATGTAGTTATTGTAATATGCTTACTTTAAATCTACTTTAAATTTATGTTAAATGACCAACTAAATTCCCAAACAATGACCAAGTGCGGCAAAGGCTTGCATGCATTTTATGACATCCATCATATAATATGCATATAATTACCGCGTTTAGCCACTAACACTGACGCCGAACGGCGCTTGGGAAGGAGTATTTGCAAGATGACGATTCACACCGTCGCGCCCGGAGAAACGGTTTACACCATCGCGCGGCAATATGGCGTTCCGCCCTCAAGAATTATATCGGACAACATGCTGACCGATCCGAGCAATCTTGTCGTGGGGCAAACGCTTGTTATACTTTTTTACAATCAGGTTCACATTGTCGAGCCGGGAGAATCGCTTTTTACGATAGCCCAAAATTACGGAACAACCACAAAATCGCTTTTGCGCAACAACCCGCAGCTGCGTGGCAACCCGACCATCTATGAAGGCCAGCCTATTGTCATTGACTATCAAAGCGTCATACGCGGAAAGCTCACCACAAACGGGTATGCATATCCTTTCATCGATCTGGATACGCTTAGAATGACATTGCCGTATCTTACATATCTGACAGTCTTTACATACGGTTTCATGCCCACCGGCGAGCTGGTCGTACCCGATGACGAGGAGATTATAGCGCTTGCCAGAGAATACGGCGTCGCGCCCATGATGATGCTTTCGACGCTGACGGCTGAAGGCAGGTTTTCAAATGATCTGTCTACCCAGCTGCTTACAAACCCCACTCTGCAGACTACGGTAATACAAAATGTTATCGATACATTAGTCGCGAAAAACTATTACGGGCTTGAGATTGACTTTGAATATGTAAAGCCGGAGGAACGCGACGCCTATACCGAGTTTATACGTCGCATGACCGAGGCTGCGAATGCTCAAGGCTTTCCGGTCGGCGTGGCGCTTGCGCCCAAAACTTCGGCCGACCAGCCCGGGCTTTTATACGAGGCGCACGATTATCCCGCAATAGGCGCGATAGCCGATTTCGTGCTGCTGATGACTTATGAGTGGGGCTATACATACAGCCCGCCTATGGCAGTCGCGCCCATCGACAAGGTAGAGGCTGTTGTAAATTACGCGCTCACCGAGATACCGGCCGAGAAAATCAACATGGGAGTGCCCAATTACGGCTACGACTGGCCGCTGCCGTTTATCGAGGGCGAGTCGCGCGCCAGATCCCTGTCAAACACTGCGGCCGTCGACCTTGCGCGCAGATACAGAGTCGAAATTATGCACGACCCGGTCGCCATGTCGCCGTTCTTCAACTACACCTCCGAGGATGGCCAGCGGCATGAGGTGTGGTTTGAGGATGCCACGAGCATTGAGGCAAAGCTCAATCTTGCGACACGAGAAAATCTGCGCGGCGTGGCGATTTGGAACATCATGCGCTATTTCCCCCAGCTTTGGCTTGTGGCAAACGGCGCGTGGATAATAGAGGATTTGCCTATATAATGGCTCGGCAGGGCACGCC
>DGDL01000005.1:0-498 GCA_002385415.1 Clostridiales bacterium UBA3953 | reverse complement strand
GGGCACGCCTGCGCGTGTCCTGCCGCATTTTTTACCGTATATTCTTGTCAAAACGCGACTTGTATGCTATCATAAACAAAAAAACGAGGTGAAAAAATGGACTGCATTTTCTGCAAAATAATCGCCGGCGAAATCCCGTCGTCAAAAGTTTACGAGGACGAACACGTCTTGGCATTCAAGGATATTAACCCGCAGGCACCGGTGCATGTGCTGGTTATTCCCAAAACACACATCGAGTCGGTGGACAAGCTGGATGCTACAAACGCCGACATAGCCGCGAAAGTGCTCGCCGCCGTGCCCGCGGTTGCGCGCCAGTCGGGGCTCACCGAAGGATATCGCGTTATTACAAACGTCGGAAAACACGGCTGTCAGAGTGTTTTTCACCTGCATTTCCATGTGCTTGGAGGCAAGCAGCTTCCCGCGGAAATGAGCTGAATATTACCCGATGCGGCAGGCAGATTGCCGGCCGCTTGTTTTTGCCATAATAAAGTAATATAG
>DGDL01000081.1 GCA_002385415.1 Clostridiales bacterium UBA3953 | reverse complement strand
TGCGCGCCACTTGCAGGTTCCAGTACTGTCGAGCCGGCCATATCTTCTCGTATACTCGCTGGTGCGTGCGTACCACTGCTTTTTTCATGCGTTTTCTCGGCTGTGTCGGGCACGAGTGAGCGTTTGCCGTCGTTCATCGACAGTCCAAACATATTTTTAAGCGTAATGGCAATAAATCCGTTTGACAGCGCCATAAGGAAGCTGACAAACAGCGAGCCGAAAAGCGATGACGACTGAACAGCCGGCAAAAACCTATACTGTGTGACGGCAAGTCTTGCCCACGGCACGCCCATCCAGGTCTGGGTCTGCAGCCACTCGAATATCACCCATAGCGACGCGGCAACAAACGGATCTGCATAAATGCGCCCGGTGCGAAGTCGCTTGTAAAGCGGTGCCACAAGCGCAAATACCGGGCCTTGCAGCAATGTCATGCCCAGCCAGCAGACCGCTATGACCACTGCGCTTTGGAAATTGTCGAATCCCGCAAAATCCATCGGGTACAGGTACACAAACCAGTGGTATATCAGGCCGTAAAATCCGGCGAAGAAGGCAAGTCCGTGCCGATATGCGGACTTTTTTTCTGCTGCAATCCAAAACAGCGGCGCAATGCACACCCAGCCGAGCAGCCACAAGTCCGAAAATATAAACGGCAAAGCGGCAATTATACCGCCGAAAAACATTGCAACATAACTCATGTACTCATGATAGCACACGCATCAATCAAATTCAATAGCTTCCAAGTTATGCAAAATGTTGTTGTATAAACGATGGTTTTGTGCTATAATAAAATTCGTATATTTTTTGTGCAGGTGTGAGATGAAATACTTTATACTTATTCCGGACGGTGCATCTGACTATAAAATTCCCGAGCTCGGCATGAAAACGCCCTTTCAGGCCGCACGAAAACCCGTCCTTGACTGCATTGTCGAGCGCTCAATCGTAGGCACTGTTTCCAATGTGCCCGAAGGCATGATTCCAGAAAGCGATACGGCGAATCTTGCTATAATGTCATACGACCCGAAGATTTACTCGCGCGGACGCTCGCCACTCGAGGCGGTCGCGATGGGGCTTGAGCTGCGCGACGGAGATATTGCTTTCCGCTGCAACCTTGTCACACTCTCCGACGAAGGCGATTACGAACACAAAATCATACTCGACCACAGCTCCGACGAAATAACGACGCCGGAGGCTGCAGAGCTTATTCACGCTGTCGAAAAAGCTCTCGGCGATGACGTGCGCCACTTTTATCCCGGTGTCAGCTATCGTCATTGCCTTATCTGGAACAACCCGCCTGCATACGGTGATTTCATGCGCCCGCACGATATTTTGGGCAAGGAAATAGCCCAGTACTTGCCGGACGAGCCTTATCGGTCTATCATGCGTGAAAGCTACGAAGTCTTGAGCAGCCATCCCATCAACGAGGCGCGGCGCGCGCGCGGTCTGCGCCCCGGCAACTCGCTTTGGATATGGAGCCCCGGCGGCAAACCGTCGCTGCCCTCATTTTACGACAAATGGGGCGTGTCGGCAGCGGTTATTTCGGCTGTCGACCTTATCAAGGGCATCGGTATCTGCGCGGGCATGAAGGTCATAGATGTAGAGGGCGCGACCGGCAATATAAAAACCAACTTCGCCGGCAAAGCGCAGGCGGCCATTGACGCATTTATGGACGGCATTCAGCTTGTCTATGTCCATGTCGAAGCGCCGGATGAGTGCGGACACCGCGCCGAGGTCGAAAATAAGGTAAAATCTATCGAGCTTATAGACGAAAAAATCCTCGGCCCTGTAATATCCTATCTTGACGGCTGCGGCGAGCCTTATAAAATCCTTTATCTGCCCGATCATCCCACACCTGTTTCAATCCGCACCCATACGAGCGACCCCGTTCCGTTCCTCATCTTTGAATCGGACACCGAGCACCGCGGCCCGAAAACTTTTGACGAGGACACCGCCGCCGACTCGGGTCTATATATCGAGCACGGCCACGAGCTAATGGGCTCGGTTGTAAGCGAAAAAGCGCTCTTATAATTGCGGAATAAAACCTATCGGAGACAACAAACATGAATCCACCCACTGACGGCACCACTCACGAACGTAAGAGCTTTTTATCCGAAGCTTATGACTGGCTTGAAGTCTTTGTCATGTCGGTTTCGGTCGTTTTTCTTGTTTTTACTTTTATCTTCAGAATCGCCATGGTTATCGGGCCGTCCATGGAGGACACGCTGCATGAAGGTGAAGCGCTTGTCATATCGAAACTGTTTTACACGCCCAAAACCGGCGATATAATTGTTTTCCAGATGCCCGACTCGCACTATAGTGAGCCTATTGTCAAGCGTGTGATTGCGACCGAGGGGCAGGTCGTCGACATTGACTTTTACAACTGGATTGTCACCGTCGACGGCATAGAGCTGCAGGAAGATTATGTCAAGCGCGCGGCCGGCGAGATTATGCTCATGTCCTCGTACTCTTTCCCCTACACCGTGCCCGAGGGAAAAATATTCGTCATGGGCGACAATCGCAACTCGTCGCTTGACAGCCGAGACAGCCGGATCGGGCCGGTTGACACCCGCTTTCTGCTTGGCAGGGTGCTTCTTCGGCTGACCCCCATCTCGAAATTCGGGCCGGTAGAATGACTTGATTTTTAGGTGAATGTAATGCCATCAAACACTATCCAGTGGTTTCCGGGCCACATGGCGGCAACACGCCGCATGATCGCGGAGCTTTTGCCACAGGTAGACCTTGTGCTCGAGCTTTGCGACGCGCGTATACCGCAAAGTTCGCGCAACCCTATCCTGCCCGAGCTTATTGGCTCGAAACCCAAACTCACGATACTGACCAAATCTGCGCTCGCCGACCCCGATGTTTGCGGGCAATGGCGCGCGTTTTATAACGCCGGCGGCGAGTTTTGCCTGTTCTGCGACTGCATAACCGGCGCCGGAATTTCAAGTATCCCCAACATCGTGCGGGAGATGCTTGCAGAAAAGCTCGATCGATACGAGGCGCGAGGCATGGGCGGACGCTCCCTTCGCGCTATGGTTGTGGGGATACCCAACGTCGGCAAATCGTCGCTTATCAATAGACTTGCCGGCGCGCGGAAGGCACGCGTCGAGGACCGACCGGGCGTCACGCGCCAAAAACAGTGGATAACTACAAAATACGGGCTTGACCTGCTGGACACGCCCGGCGTGCTGTGGCCGAAGTTTGACGACCCCGTCGTTGCCGAAAACCTTGCCATGACCGGCGCCATTCGCGACGAGCTGTTTGACACCGTCTCGGTTGCAACAAGGCTTGTTGGCAGACTGCGCACGGACTATCCCGAGCTGCTGTGCGCGCGCTACAAGCTTGGCGACCCCGCCGAGCTTGAGGGGCAGAGCGACTACGACGTATTTCTCTTAGCCGCGCGGCGACGCGGGTTTATAATGGCCGGCGGCGAGGTAAACGAGGACCGCGCCGCGGCAGTGATACTCGACGAGTTCCGCGCCGCAAAGATTGGGCGCATTTCGCTTGAGCGACCTCCGGCAGAGCAGGCGTAATAACCAAATAAAAACTACGGCGGACTATAGCGTCCGCCAATTTTTTGCGCAAAAAATTGCCCCTCCCCCAAACGGTGGGGGAGGGGCTTCGCGTTATCTGTTAGATAGCGCGGGAGTTGCTAGAATTATTC
>DGDL01000092.1 GCA_002385415.1 Clostridiales bacterium UBA3953 | reverse complement strand
CACCCCAAGGTAGCGCGCTACCAACTGCGCCACACCCAGACGGCATCCCGAAAGGGATGCTATACTCTCTCAAGCGTTAATTATTATACCACAAATCACAGATAAAGTCAAGGGGTTAATTGAAATTTATAAGGCAAGATAGGTTATTTTCTGCCGATAACTTTCACATGCATGCCCGCCAGCACATCCAGCGCTGCCTCGTTTAGCTTCGGGTCGTTTGACGCTGTACAGGCCGCGTCAACGATTACAGGCGTTTCGGGCTGTGCGGTTTTAGCCAAAACGGCATTTGACAACACGCAAATATTGGACACAAGCCCCACAAGCTCGATTTGCGAAAAAGGATGCTTTTTCAGATACACATAAAGCTCGTCTGAACCGAAAGTGTTTTTATAAAACTTCGCGTCCGACTCGCACACAAGCTCTGCCACCTCGCCGTAAAGGTCGTGGCCGGAGGTGCCGCGAATGCAGTGGGCTATCGGGAGGTTTTTCCCCTCCTGCGTTTCGGCATAGTTGTCACCGTGCGTATCAAATGTAAATATGACTTCCCCGCCCTCGTCGCGATATTGCCGAATCTTTTCTGCAATGCGCGGTGCAAGCTGCTCGGCGCCCGGAAAACCGAGCGAACCGGAGACAAAATCGTTTTGAAAGTCGACAACTATCAGGCATTTCTTTTTCTCCGCCATAATAACACCCCGTTTTTTCTACTTATTATATATTATAGCACCACAGCCGCAGCTATTCAACAGCTATCCGAAAAAACCGGCAGCCGCAGTGGGACGACCCTTAATGCACTGCCATTAAAGGCGATGCGAGGGAGCTGTCTGGGCTTGCCGCCACGGAATCTGATTGCCGCAGCAGTCTAAATTAGCAAACCAAAACCGCCGGCACTGGCGACTGCCTGTACCGGCGGTTATATTGATGTAAGCGGTGGGAGCCCCACACGCCGGCGGCAACATCTGCCGCCTACTTGCGGGAGCGACCGGAACAAATGCTCGTTCCGGACACAGCTTTATGTACTCCCCCGTTTGTGCTGTGGGAACTTATGCCTTGGCTATGGGTATAACGTTTTCGCGGAAGAATTTGCGTGCAGCCTCGGGCTCTACCCTGTACTCTTTGTCGTTGAGCTTCACGGACACGCCGTCGCAGCTGCACTGTTTCATACAGAATGTTGCTTTAAACTCGATTTTGTCTAAAAGACCGTTTTCTTCGATTAGGTGCCGGAAAGTGTAAACCACATTTTGTGCGCCCTTAATGTGACAGGCGCTGCCAACGCATACCGAAAGTTTAGTCATTTTAATGCTCCCCCTTGCTTACATAGTCCACATGCAGAAGCTGGTGAACCTTTCCTTTCAGAATACCTTCGTAAAGTGCAGCCATCAGCGGGTTGTCTTCGGAACGGCGGATATTGGACACGCGGTCGGCATTGTAAAGCCCTTTTGCGCGGTCGCGCCTAAGCTCGGACGATACGAACGGCTGGCCTGCGCCGCATACGCAGCCGCCGGGACATGCCATGACTTCGACAAGGTCAAAGTGCTCACCTGCCTTGATGCGCTCGATAATACGCTCGGCGTTGCCCAGACCGCTCACAACGGCGATTTTGAGAGTCTTATCGCCATAAGGAACCTTAAACTCTTTGATTCCTTCATTTCCGCGCGCGCCGACATTCGCAATCGAAAGCAGGGCTGTGCGGGACTTGTCGTTTGTAACTCTGCGCAGCACCGCCTCCGTAACGCCACCGGTCACGCCGAATATTACACCGGCGCCCGATACTGTGCCGAACGGCATGTCGATCGCTTCGGGCTCAAGCTCGTCGAATATCACGCCGGCTTCCTTAATCATGCGAATAAGCTCCTGTGTCGTGATGACGGCGTCGACGTTGGGCACCCCGTCCATTGCAAACTCGGGACGCTGTGCCTCGAATTTTTTCGCCGTGCACGGCATGACAGCGACGTGGAAGAGCTTTTTCGACTCTGTTTTGTTGATTTCCTTGAGCACTGACGCGAACATCTGCATCGGGGAGCGACAGCTTGAGACAGCCGAAAGCAGCTCGGGATGTTTCTTTTCGCAGTAGTTTACCCACGCCGGACAGCAGGAGGTAAACAGCGGCAGCTCCTCGCCCTTCTCCAGTCTGTCGAGAAATTCCTCCGACTCCTCAATAACGGTAAGGTCGGCGGCTGTGCTGGTGTCATAAACCTCGTCGAATCCGATGCGGCGGAGAGCCGCAACAATTTTACCCATTGCGTTTTCGCCGTCGCGCAGGCGCAGCTCGCGACCTATCGCAACGCGGACTGCGGGCGCTATCTGAACCGATACCTTGAGATTTTCATCCTCAAGTGCGCGCCATACCTTTGCGGTGTCGTTGCGCACGACGAGCGCGCCGGTCGGGCACACCGCAGAGCATTGGCCGCAGCCGACGCAGGGCGTCTCGTTGAGCGGCACACCGAATGCGGTGCTGATTATCATCTTTGAGCCGCGCCTTGCGAAGTCAATAGCGCCGACATTCTGAACCTCGTTGCACATGCGCACACAGTCGCCGCAGAGAATACACTTGCTTATGTCTTTTGTTATGCACAGCGACGAGTCGTCGACCATCGGTTTGGTCGCGGTGTTCGGAAAACGCACGCCGTCGATATGGAACCGATCCGCAAGATCCTGGAGCTTGCACTTGCCGTTGTTGTTACAGGTTGTGCAGTCGCGGCAATGGTTGGCGAGCAGCAGCTCAAGTATCATTTTGCGATACTTGCGCAGTCGCTCGGTATTGGTCTTTACCGACATGCCGGGACGCGGCGGAGCGGAACAGGATGCTTCAAGCTGGCCGCGCTCGTTTTCTACCATACACATACGGCAGGCGCCGTATACCGACAGCTCGGAATGATAGCAGAAAGTGGGCATTTTCACGCCGGCTTTGCGGATCAGCTCAAGCAGATTTTTCTCGTTTTCTATCTTTACGGGAATACCGTCAATTGTTACATAATCGCCTTTCATCTACATACCTCTCTTTATAAGCCGAAATATCCGTTATGCCGACGCGATTGATTTGAACGGGCATACAGGAATGCAGGCTTCACATTTGATGCACTTGCTCTGGTCAATCACATGCGGCTCTTTTACTTTGCCGGAAATTGCGCCGACCGGGCAAACCTTCGAGCACTTTGTGCATCCTTTGCACGTTGCCGGGTCAATTTCGATCTTCATCAACTTCTTGCAGTTTCCGGTCGGGCAGGTGCCGTTGATGTGGGCTTCATACTCGTCGCGGAAATACTGCAATGTGCTTTGGACAGGGTTGGGTGCGGTTTTGCCGAGCCCGCAGAGCGAGGTATTTATAATCATGTCAGAAAGCTCGGCAAGCGTATCGATGTCCTCCGGCTCGCCCTTTCCTTCGACAATGCGTTCAAGGATTTCCAGCATGCGCTTTGTACCCTCGCGGCAGGGGACGCACTTGCCGCACGACTCGTTCTGCGTGAAGTGCATGAAGAAACGCGCAACTTCGACCATGCAGGTGTGTTCGTCCATAACGACCAGACCGCCCGAACCTATAATCGCGCCGACTTCCTTCAGCGAGTCGAAATCAAGCGGCAAATCGAGATGCTCGCGCGTCAGGCATCCGCCCGACGGACCGCCTATCTGAACGGCTTTGAACTCTGCGCCGTCTCGGCAGCCGCCGCCGATGTCGTAGATAATTTCACGCAGCGTTGTTCCCATCGGCACCTCTATCAGGCCGGTATTTTCGATGTTACCGGTCAGCGCAAACGCCTTTGTACCCGAGTTGCCGGGTTTGCCGAGATTCTTGAACCACTCGGCGCCGCGGTTGATGATGGACGGTACGTTTGCATAAGTCTCGACATTGTTCGGGACGGTGGGCTTGCCGAACAGGCCTTTTACAACCGTCAGCGGCGGACGCACGCGCGGGAACCCGCGTTCGCCTTCGATAGAGGCGATAAGCGCCGTTTCCTCACCGCATACGAACGCTCCTGCGCCGCGGTTTATGTGAATTTCAAAGCAAAACTCGGTGCCGAGGATGTTTTCTCCCAGCAGACCCAGCTCTTTAGCCTGCTTTATCGCACGCTCAAGACGTGAAACAGCCAGCGGATACTCGGCACGGACATATATATAACCTTCGGATGCACCGACCGCAGCGCCGGCTATCATCATGCCTTCAATAACCCGGTGCGGGTCACCTTCCATGATGCTGCGATCCATGAACGCGCCGGGGTCGCCTTCGTCACCGTTGCACAGGATGTATTTTTGGTCGGACTCGAGCTTGCGCACAGTCTCCCACTTAATACCGGCAGGGAAACCGGCGCCACCGCGCCCGCGCAAGCCGGAATCTTTGATTGCGGCAACGACCTCGTCGCCGTCCATATCGAACAGCACGCGCTCAAATGCTGTATAGCCGTCTTTGGCTATGTACTCCTCGATGGACTCGGCATCGACATGGCCGCAGTTTTCGAGTACAACGCGGGTCTGCTTCTTATAGAAAGGAATATCATCCTGACGAGGATAAGCCTGACCGTTCTTATGGTATACAAGGCGCTCAATAATCTCGCCGCCGATAACCGTGCGCTCGATAATTTCCTCGCAGTCTTCGAGCTTAACCTTTGTATAAAGCCAACCCTGAGGCTCTATGCGGAGCAGCGGGCCCATTTCGCAGAAGCCGTGGCAGCCGCACTTTTTAAGACCGACCGAATCGTCATGCGGTTCGACCTGAAGCTCGACCGTATGCGGCAAGTTGCGCTCGGCGATAAGCTCGGACAGGCGATTGTAGATATTAAGCGATCCGCCGGCAACGCAGCCCGTTCCCGCACAGACCAAAAGTTTTACCTTCTGCCTGTCAAGCGCAGCTTTCACTTTTTCCCGCAGCGTGGCAAGCTCCTGTCTTGAATTTAGTCTTTTATGCACGGTCAATTTCCTCCTTGAGATTGTTTATAAGCTCCACTGCCTTTTCGGGCGTCATTGCGGCGTATACCTTGTCGTTAACCGTAATAACCGGGGCAAGTCCGCACGCACCAAGGCACGACACTGTCTCGACAGTGAAATTCATGTCGTCGGTTGTTTTTTTGTCTTCCGACAGACCGAGCTCGGAGCGGAGTTTTTCAAGAATCGGTATCGAGCGCCTTACATGGCACGCCGTACCGTCGCAAATGCGAATGACATATTTGCCCTTCGGTTCGAGCGAGAAGTTTTCGTAAAATGTCGCAACACTGTAGGCTTTAGCCTCGCTGATGCCCAGCTTTTCCGCTATATACGGGAAAACTTCACGGGGCAAATAGTTATAATGTTCCTGTATGTCTTGAAGTATTGAGATAATAGCCCTGGGACTATTGCCGTTTGCGGCAATAATCGTGTCCACGACCGAATAATCGAAAGTTGTGTTCATTGCTGTACCTCTGTTCGTAATTAAAAATAATTAACCTTTACCTTTTTCCCCATCTTTGTCAAACACTCGGTGAGCTCTTCCACGAGCTTCATTTTTATACTAAAATTAATTGGCAAGGTTGGATTCTGATGGGCGGGATTCACCGCCCTGCCGACAAAAAAGTTTATATCGGTCGCTTCTTCAAAGAGAATGCGCGCGATTTTGGAGGCTCCGTCCTGACCCACGCTCCATTTGCTGTAAAGCGAGTTGTCACCGAGATAGTTTTTCGCATACTCAAGCACGCGATTGACGGTTATAACGCCTTCGGTTACCAGATCGACGCCTTCAATTTCGGCGGTTGGCGGTATCTCCGGGTCGAGATAGAGCAGACTTGTGCGGAGCGGCTTTTTCAGAAACTCTGCTGCTATGGTCGAGGTGGTGCCTCCGCATACGATGTGTTTGCCCTTTTTGGAGAAAAACAGCGACATCATTCTGTCACAGTCGTCTCTGTTTGACGGCGGGCCGATTAGTAGATTTACAGGTTCACGTTTTCTGATAAGCACAGTACAAACCGTCGCATCGTCTCCGGGCTTGCCGTCATAAAGCCTCTCTGTCTCGTCAAGTAAAATTTTAGTAAGCGTCTTCGCCGCAAATCCCACTCCTTTAAAAGTTTTCATATAATCAATTATATCTTCACGCCTCCAGCCAAAGTTATAGCTGCGGCCGACGCCGGCATGCTCCACCCCGTCTGTAAAAGCGAATATTACATCTCCTTCGCATAAATCGGTTTCGGCCCGCATAATTCGTTTTCCGTATATTTCTTGGACGGTAAACAGCAGCTCGTAATTTTCTCCGTCACGCATCATGATGATGCGCGGATTGTCGTATATGATTATCTCAGCACGCCGCCCGCCGGTTATGCGAATTATTGTGAATGTAGAGTATGCAATGCCGCGCACGGAGCAGACCGGAAGGGTCGCTATGATGGTTTCGACAGCATCTTCCAGTCTCATCCCCGCCGCCAGCATAGTCGAAATTATCTTGGAAGTAAGTGTTGAAAGTATATTGGCTTTGACCCCGCTGCCCAGTCCGTCGGCTATCACAATTACCGTTGAATCGTCGTCCTCGGGCTGGATAACCTCAACGCTGTCACCGCAAAGCTGTTCTCCCCAGAGATTGATGCTCAAAGCGCCGATGTCGGCGCAAAGATCACCGGTCGTCATGTTCAACCGACTCCTTGAGTTTGGTTAGCGCAATCTTTGTCTCGGCCACCGTTTCGCCGAGCAGCGACGCTATTTCCTGGACGATACGCATCTGGCGCTCGACCACGCGGTCGGCGGTTTCGATTGTTTGCCTTGAAATATCCGCCTTTTTGGCGCGCTCTTTTTCCTCGTCGGTAACATCGCGGAGCAGCAGTATCACAGAGCCGGAGGTGCGGTCGTATACCATCGTTTGTTCCAAATATCGACCATATTCGGCAAAATACGACCTTTTCCCCTGGATTGGCCTCTTACCCTCAATGGCGTCAAAGAAAGGCGTGGGGTCCATCAGCCTTACGACCGGCTCGCCGAGCACATCGGATTTATAGCGTATGTTCAGCATCTTCATAGCGGCCGGGTTTATGTCCTGAACCTCAAGCGATTCGTTTACCACGAGTATGCCGTTCGGCGTGTTGTCGAGTATGCTGTTTGAGAATCGCTCGGATTTTTCCATAAGATATGGAAGGCACATGCTGATTTCGGCTTTGCCCTGCCAAATAGCAATTGCTTTGTCGCGGCAAGTGTCATAGCCGCATGTTCCGCAGTTGAGAATATTGGCCGGAGAAATTTTGCCCATCTTGCGCATGATTTCCGAAATTTCGTCTTCGGTGGGCATCTCGCGTTTGGGCACCCTTGCCACCCGCTCGATTATGAGCCGGGACGGGTCGGGCTGTGATATGTCAAAGTCAGACTCGCCGGCATAAGTGGTCACTGCCCTGTAGTGTCGTACAGGCGAGTTTCGGTATTTCTCCATTATCGGCCCCCCTACACAGCTGCCGGTACACGACGACATCTCGATAAAACATCGGCCGAGCCCGCCGGCTTCGATGTCGCGCAGCACGTCAAGACAGTTGTCGATGCCGTCTACGATCAGATATGTATAGTCGGGGTTTTTATAAGTCATTGATTCAAGTATCCCGCCCGCAACGGGAAACAGCCGGGCGCGACCGCCCTCGCCGCCATCTCCCCCGTCCTCACGTTTTTCGAGCACTATTCCCCTGCGGTCAAACATCTCGGAAAGTTCCTCGAAAGTCAGCGCCGCGTCGATGGAAGCGCTATACGCTTCGTCTTTTTTTGACAGGCACGGCCCGATGAAAATTGTCACCGCATCCGGTATCCGCCGCTTTATATCCTCACAATGGGCATGCATGGGCGACTTTACGGGAGCAAGGCAGCCGAGTAAAGAAGGAAAATACTTTTCCACAAGCAGGTTTACGGTATGGCAGCAAGAGGTGATAATCACCTCTCGCGTGCCCTCGCGCAGCATCCGCTCGTATTCGCGCTTAACTATTGTCGCACCGAGCGCTGTTTCCTCCGCGTCGGCAAAACCGAGCTGCCGCAGCGCCTCTCGCAGCGACTCGATGCCAACGCCCTCAAAATATGCTTTGAAAGAAGGCGCAACACTGGCAATAACCGGCCTGTCACTGCCAAGCAGAACATCCGAAAGTTCGGTCTCGTCGACAATCTGCTTGGCGTTTTGCGGACAGATAACAAAGCATCGGCCACACAGTATACATTCGTCGGTAACTATATGCGCCTGATTGCCTGAAAAGCGAATCGACTTTACTGGACAGTGGCGTATGCATTTATAGCAATTTTTACAATTGGATTTTTTCAGCTTGAGAAACTCCGCTATATCAAATCACTCTCTTCTGTGTGCAATTCTGTCAAGCGCCTTTTTTATCCGTCGATTTTCGCTTTAATCTCCTTTTCGAAAAAGTCTCCCGTGGTTTCGGGCGATACCGAATATGACTGGTCGTTTACCATTACATTGACGCCCGTTTTGCATTTGCCCATGCAAAATGTGCCGGCAAGCTCGATTTTTTCTTTGAGATTGTTCTGTTCGATAAGCTCTTGAAGCTGCTCTACTACCTGACGCGAACCTTTGAGATGGCAGGAGCTGCCGATGCAGACCGTGACTTTCATGATTTGCCTCCGTCATTATTCAAATTATGGCGCAGCCACCCCGCAGAGATGGCTGGGGAGTTTTATTCATATTCAACAACGCTTGCCCAGCGGAGCAACAGTTCGCGCTCCTCGGGACGCCCCTTGACCGACTGCGAAGCGGCGACTATAGGCAGCCACTTTTGTACATAGCGCATGTCGGTCTTGCTTTTCTCGCAAAACAGGGCAAGATACTTGTCTGCCGCTTCAGTATCGCCGGCGAGCCAGAAAAGCAGATATGTGCGCGCAACATCAGCCGAGGCATTTCCCTGGGTTACATGTGCCCAGTCGATTATAAAGGGCGTGCCGTCCGGCCTGATTATTACGTTTGACGGGTTGAAGTCGCCGTGGCACAATTTGTCATGGGTTGGCATCCCCTCGAGCCGGGTTTTCAGCTCGTATTTCATCGCGGCATCAAGACCGGTCTGGTCAATTTTGCGGTGCATTTTTTCTTTCAGCTTGCCCAGCATCGGCACTTTTTTCGAGTGCACTTCCATCTGCAGGTCAACCAGCAGATTCAGGTATTCGTCCTTTTTATCCGGTTCTTCTTCCATCAGCCGCTGCAGTGTTTTGCCTTCGATGTAATCAAACCGTATAGCCCATTTCCCGTCGGGTTTGAATACCTCGAGCACGCGCGGTATGTTCAGGCCGGTTTCCTCTACCCGAGCTTGGTTAAGCGCCTCGTTCAATACATCCGCTTTGGAGTAGTCGTTTCTGAAAACTTTGAGTACCGTGTCGCCGTCGCGGTAAATTGTTTTGGTTGTTCTTACCGCAAGAATTTTATCAGCTTTAATACTCATTTTTTCCTCCTATTCTTGGCGCTCATTGAGAGGCGCCGGGCTTGCTGCCGTAGTATGCGTCGAGGTACAACTGTTTGATTTCGCTCATAAGAGGATAGCGCGGGTTTGCGCCTGTGCACTGGTCGTCGAAAGCCTGCTCGGTCATCTCGTCGACCTTGGCAAGAAACTCGTCTTCATCGGGAACATAGTCGCGTATGGTCGGCTTTATGCCAACATGCGCTTTCAGCGCTTCGATTTTTGCGATAAGGCCCTCGAGCTTCTCTTGGTCGGTTTCCCCCTCTATGCCCAGCGCGTCAGCAATCTCGGCATAACGGGCCAATGCATGCGGATATGCATACTGCGGGAAAGTGCCCATCTTTTCGGGCGCTTCGGCGGCGTTGAAACGCATGACGTGGGTTATCATCAGCGCGTTTGCCACGCCGTGAGGCAGGTTGAAGAAGGCGCCCAGCTTATGCGCCATCGAGTGACAAATGCCGAGGAATGCGTTTGCAAACGCCATGCCTGCGATAGTGGCGGCATTGGCCATCTTTTCGCGTGCAACCGGGTCAGCGGCTCCGTTGTCATAAGCGCGCGGCAGATATGTGAAAACCATCTGTATTGCGCGCAGCGCCAGCCCGTCTGTATAGTCGGTCGCCATAATCGAGGCATATGCCTCCAGCGCATGGGTCAGAGCGTCGATACCGGATGCGCTGGTCAGGCCTTTCGGCGCGTTCATCATCATGTCTGCGTCGACTATTGCCATGTTGGGCAAAAGTTCATAGTCGGCGAGCGGGTATTTGATGCCGGTCGTCTCGTCGGTGATAACCGCAAAGGGCGTTACCTCCGAGCCTGTACCAGCAGTTGTCGGAATGGCGACGAAATATGCCTTTTCGCCCATCTTCGGGAAGGTGTAAACGCGCTTGCGAATGTCCATGAAGCGCATGGCCATGTCATGAAAATCTGCATCGGGATGCTCGTAGAGAACCCACATTATTTTTGCCGCGTCCATCGGCGAGCCGCCGCCTATGGCGATTATAACGTCGGGCTCGAAAGCGAGCATCTGTTTTGCGCCTTCGCGCGCGCAGGCAAGGGTCGGGTCGGGCTCGACATCCGAGAAGGTGGTATGTACTATACCCATCTCGTCGAGCTTCTGTTCAACGGGTTTTGTATATCCGTTTGCGTAAAGGAATTTGTCGGTGACTATAAAAGCTTTCTTTTTGCCCATCACTCTGCCAAGCTCGTCAAGCGCGACGGCAAGGCTGCCCTTTTTAAAGTAAACCTTTTCGGGCGCACGGAACCACAGCATGTTCTCTCTCCTCTCGGCGACTGTCTTGATGTTGAGCAGATGCTTTACGCCGACGTTTTCGGAAACCGAGTTGCCGCCCCAGCTTCCGCAGCCAAGCGTGAGCGAAGGCGCGAGCTTGAAGTTATAAAGGTCTCCAATACCGCCGTGCGAGGAGGGAGTGTTGACCAGTATGCGGCAGGTTTTCATGCGTTCCGAGAACTTGTCAAGTGTGTCTTTCGCCTTTATCGGGTCAAGATATATCGCAGCCGTATGGCCATATCCGCCGTCTTCGATAAGTTTCTCCGCTTTTCCGAACGCTTCGTCGATGTCCGCCACGCGGTACATCGCAAGCACCGGCGAAAGTTTCTCGTGAGCAAACTCTTCGGTTATCTCAACGCTCTCTACCTCGCCGATAAGTATCTTTGTGGACGCAGGAACACTTATTCCCGCAAGTTCGGCTATCGTCGCGGCTTTCTGACCGACTATCTTGGCGTTGAGAGCGCCATTTATGATTATGGTCTTGCGAACCTTTTCGGTTTCATCGGGGTCGAGGAAATAGCCCCCGCGAGCCGCAAATTCGGTCTTGACAGCGTCGTAAATCTTATCGGGCACGAGTACAGCCTGTTCGGATGCGCATATCATGCCGTTGTCGAAAGTCTTGGAGTGAATTATCGAGCTGACCGCCAACACGACGTCGGCAGACTCGTCGATAATCGCGGGCACGTTGCCGGGGCCGACGCCTATTGCAGGCTTACCCGACGAATATGCAGCGCGTACCATGCCCGGGCCGCCTGTTGCAAGGATTATGTCGGCCTCCCTCATCAAAGTGTTGCTAAGTTCGAGGTTGGGCACGTCTATCCAGCCAATGATATTTTCGGGCGCGCCGGCTTCGACCGCTGCCTCAAGCACTATGCGCGCCGCTTCTATAGTGCATCGCTTTGCCCTCGGATGCGGGCTTAAAATTATGCCGTTGCGGGTTTTAAGCGCGATAAGAGCTTTAAAAATTGCAGTCGAGGTTGGATTGGTGGTCGGAATAACCGCCGCAATCACACCAAGCGGTTCCGCAATTTTCTTTATGCCAAACGCAGCATCCTCTTCGACGATGCCGCAGGTTTTCGTGTCTTTATATGCGTTGTAAATGTATTCGGATGCGTAATGGTTCTTTATCACCTTGTCTTCAACAACACCCATGCCGGTTTCGCTTACCGCAAGCTTTGCAAGCGGGATGCGAGCTTTGTTGGCAGCGATAGCCGCTGCTTTAAATATCCTGTCAACCTGCTCCTGGGTATATGTCGCAAATACGCGCTGAGCGGCACGTACTTCTGCAAGGCGTGATTCAAAGCTTTCCACACTATCAACAACCGGATATTTCAGATCCGTATTGCCAGCAGCTTTGTTTTCCGCCATGATGTTTCCCCCAATCGGTTAATTATTTTTCCGTCACCTATATCATATCATATATAACACCCCTTGAGAAATACTAAAAAGGCATATCGATATATCTTTATCGATATGCCTTTATCGCTTTGGACACTGTTTGATAAAAACTATTTAATAATTTCGCGTTTTGCGCGCATCAGCTCGTCGATAAACAGTCTGTCAAGCTCTGTCAGCTTATAATCACGCTTGCGAATTAGCATATCTCGGTAACGCCTTTTAACAGATGGGCATTCTCGCATCACCAGTCCGTGCATTTTCAGCAAGCGCTCCGGGATTGGTGAAACCCACATGAAGGTTTCGGGATGCTTTGAAAGTATATCCATTTGGCTGCCGCGCTCGAAAATGAACACTCGGCGATATGCTTCACTCAAAGTCTCATTTTTGCGGGTTGTCACGGGCGAAAGCGACGGGACATACGGGTCGGGATGCGACAATTCAATAAAATTCGTAAGATCGTCGGGGGAAATTTCCTCTTTAAGCGCCAGTGGGTTGTGCTCGCTCATAAGCAGGACGGGCACAAACTCGCAAATAAACTCGCCCATCAGCTCTTTATCGTCCAGCATGTCTTTGAAGTTGCGGTCATAGATGGTCTGATACCTCAATATCCCCATTCGATAGTCGGCATTGAGGATATTTGATATGGCGCGCATGGCGTTTGTTTCTTTGTAGTAAATCTCCACCGACTCGTCTCTCGGCAGCTTTTTTATAAACTCGAGGAATGCCTCCGCAATATAGCTGGCGCGCGGCACCGAAATCGAAAACTGGTTTTCCTTTTTCTTGCCGTCGCGGAACATGTCCTCGACTTCTTCGACCTGGGCAAGTATCTTTCTCGCGCGCGAGAGAAAGATTTCGCCCTGGGGGGTAGGATAAATTCCTTTGGAGGTTCGGCGGAAAATCTGCACGCCGAGAGTGTTCTCAAGCTCGCGGATTGCGCGGCTTATGTTCGGTTGTGCGGTATAGAGACGCTCTGCCGCTTTTGTCATCGAGTTGGTCTCTGCTATTTCAACCGCATATTTAAGATGCATGAGGTTCATTTAGTTTACAACCTATTCAGAGAAGAATTCCGGTTTGCTGCACTGCTTTCGCATCAGCTGCATTCGCTGGAGTGTTGCGGGCTGGCTTCGCGAAGGTGCTTGCAAAGTATAGCCAAAGACGAGGCGAGGTTTTCGTTTTCCACCATAACTCCGTCCGGCACGCGAAGGATCGTCGGTGCAAAGTTCCAAATCGCCTGAACACCGCAGGCAACAAGCCGGTCGCAAGTCTGCTGCGCAACCTCGACCGGTACGGTAATAATTCCAAGCTCAATCTTTTTGTCGGTGCAAACCGCCTCGATGTCACAGTCGGGCAAAATCGGCTTGCCGCCCACAAAGGTCCCCCAAAGCGCTGGGTTTGTGTCAAATGCAGCTATGATATCTATTCCGTAATCGGCAAATCCGCCGTATGTTAAAAGCGCCTTGCCGAGATTACCCGCTCCGACAAGGATTGTGTTGGTTTTGATGCCGTAGCCGAGTGCGGCTTCGAGCTGGGCAATCAGTTCGGTGACCGAATATCCCGTTTTCGGGCGTCCGCTGCCGCTGACCGCACCCAAATCCTTGCGCACCTGCACGTCGTTTAGTCCGAATTCCTCCGCAATTGCTGTCGCGGAAATGTTGGTTACCTTGTCTTTAAGCGAATTTAGGTAATGTAAGTATACGGGCAGCCTACGCAAAGTACTGATAGGTATGCTTTTTTCGCGCATTTCATTAACCTTTTCAATACGACGGCTGTATTGCAAAGCCGTGTGTGATATTTTTATATTATCACAAATATCACATGTCGTCAATACGGAGCCGCCCAAATATATTATATCTCGCGTCGGTAAAAACAACCGTGTAAAGCGAGAGCCGGCACTTTTTATGATAATGCCGGAAAATAATACGCGGTGTCAGCATGCTAACACCGCGAAAAATCAATGCAAAATTATTCAGAGCGTCTTTTCATCCGCCGCTATGCCTGTGTAGCCTTTTTAATCGCCTCGACAAGCTGCTGGTAACCGTCTTCTTGCTCGAGCGAGGCAAAACAGCCGCCTGCAATATAGCCGTAGTAGATAAAATACGCGTTGCTTTTGCCCTTGTATCCGTCGTCCCGTTTGGCACAGGCGGGGTCGTTTTTTGCGATTTCCTCCCTGCCGCCGAGGTTAGCTTCGACAGTTGCCGTCGAGTCACCTTCGCTTATGCAGCGCAAAACCTCTTTGAGATATTTCAGCGCCGACGCATTGTCGCCAAGTTCAGCCAGCCTGCGCGCCGCGGTAAAGTGCAGGAACATGTAGATAAAACACCTGCGTTTCGCTGCTCCGCCGTCGCGCTTGTCGGCTTCGGCATACATCGCATCCCAAATCGCTATGTCGCGCCTGCAGTCATCTACCGTATAATTCCATATAGGGCGCGGTTTTTCTTCATCGGCACATGCCATCGCATTTAAAAACGACGAGCCGAGCATTGTGCAAATAAGCGGCAGCACTGAAATTGAATAGTCCCATTTATCTTTGCCTGTGAGGGCCGTTTGGATGTTCAGCTCACGCGACTGGTTAAACAGCGGCATTGTCACTGCCACTTCATACGCGCCTTTATGATCGCCGTTTTTTGTCAGCGCAAACACCAGCAAATTTTTCGCGCTGAGCCTTATCATGTCGCCCGCCACGTCACCGGCCAAGCAATCGCGAAGTATGCGCCTGCAAAGCGCTATACACTCATCAAGCTCGGGTGAACCTTTATCGAACACAATAAGGCTTGATGCAAGCATAACGGCCAGCCCGAAATTTTTCGGAAAAAGGCTCAATCCACGCCTTGCTTCAGCGCGCGCCTCGTCCAGCCTGCCGGCTGCCGTCAGCTCACTGACCCGCATCATTGTCTGCTCCTGCTCTTGCTGGGATGCATCGTAACCCATCAGGCTGTCTATTGTCACACCGAAGTATGACGCTATCCCGGGCAGCATCTCGAGGTCCGGGTAGCAGGTCTCCGACTCCCAGCGCGATACCGCCTGCGCGCTGACGCCGAGATATTCGGCAAGCTTCTCTTGCGTTACCTGATGCTCTGTCCGCAGCTTACGTATGTTTTCGCCAATTTTGATGTTCATATCGCACTCTCCTTATTTAGAAGGTTTCTGATACCATTATATCTGCCCTGCCCTCTCTCCGCAATTATCAATTAGTTGTTTTGTTTTCTACCGTTTGTTAAGATCTAAGCGTCAAAGGCACTTAATTTTAGTTGACATGCGGGCTTGCCGTCGATAAAATAGAATAAAGCGGTCAAAAACGATGCAGCTTGAGGCTTTGTCGCGTCTGCGGCTCAATATCTGCTCGCATCATATCTCGACTAAAAAGCAAAAAATACGACAACAGGAGACTTTTATACCATGGAAGTATTCAAGTTTACTCCGCGCGGCGTATGTTCGCGTGAAATAGAAATCGGTATTGCCGACGACGGCGAAACAATCGAAAGTGTCCGTTTCCACGGCGGCTGCAGCGGCAACACAAGCGGTCTTGCCTCGCTTTGCAGCGGCATGAAGATATGCGACGTGATAAAAAAGCTGGACGGCATTACCTGCGGTCAAAAAAAGACATCCTGCCCCAACGAGCTTGCATCGGCGCTGAAGGCTTTTCTCAAAAGCAAAACAGCCGCAAGCGCCGGTTAATATCGCGCAGGTACATAAAAAAGCCGGCTCTGACAGCCGGCTCAGACCGAAGACAAAGTCCACCTATCGGGTGGACTTTGTTGTTTTATGATGTCGGCTCTGGCAGCCGGCTTTTTCTATTACGCTTATCCCGAAATAAATTTTCGGACTCTTTGCCGCAGGACAGCATTTTTCGCGGAGTGCTATAAATTGATTATACTTACAGCCCTCTGCCATGCGCTCACCTGCAAAACTACTCTTTTACCTCACATTCTTTCAGCAGACGCTCAACGTAGACCGGCAAGCTGAAGGAGGCACGATGAAGACGCAGGTTGTAATAATCTGTTTTTATTCCAAGCTGCTCCCACTCGTCGCGTACATCATGGACAGGATGATACTTTTTCGACGCAAAGCCGAACAGCCAATGCCCCGACGGATAGGTGGGAATATGTGCCTGATAGACGCGGCATATCGGGAATGTCTTGTAGATACGCTCGTGCGCGCGCTTCACAACCTTTGCGTCGTCGTCATAGAAGGGGGTTTCGTGCTGGTTGACCATTATGCCGTCGTCAGCAAGCGCTTTATAGCAGTTTTTGTAAAACTCGAAAGTGAACAGGCCTTCGCCCGGGCCGATAGGGTCGGTCGAATCGACAATGATAATATCATACTCGCCCTCACTGCAGTCCTGCACAAAACGCAAACCGTCCTCAAAATGAAGGTTTACGCGCGGGTCGTCGAATCCGCACGCAGTTTTGGGCAGATACTCTCTGCAGACACGCACCACCTCGGAGTCTATTTCCACAAGGTCGATTCGCTCAAGCTGCGGGTAGCGCGAAAGCTCGCGCACTGTGCCGCCGTCGCCGCCGCCAATGACAAGCACCCGTCGGGCATTCGGATACACCGCCATCGGCACATGCGCTATCATTTCGTGGTAAATAAACTCATCGCGCTCGGTTAGCATTATATACCCGTCGATTACGAGAAATCGGCCAAGATCGTAGGACTTGAACACCTCTATTCGCTGAAACTCGCTTTGCACCGTGCAAAGCGAGTTTCAGCGAATA
>DGDL01000012.1 GCA_002385415.1 Clostridiales bacterium UBA3953 | reverse complement strand
CTGTCAACACCGCGGAGTTTTTCGTCACCGTTGTGCAGTCGCTGACCTTCTCGGTCTTCCTGGGCATCGGCGACTATTGGCGGGTCATACTCGGACTGGCACTCGGCGGCGTTGTTGCTGCTCCGCTTGCGGCAATTATGTGCAAAAAAGTACCCGAGAAAAAAATGATGGTGGCCGTCGGCGCGCTTATAGTGCTTCTTAATATAAGAAACCTTATAATGCTTTTTATATAAATTCGCCCGGCGGCACCGCGGCGGTTATATGTAAATGGCTCGGCTAAAACTGCAAAGGCAATGCAATCGGCGCTGTAACGATTTTATAGATAGTTGGGAGTGTTTATAATGGCCCGGAAACGTATTGCAGCAATTATTGCGACTGCCCTGTCCCTTTTTGCATGTTTTTCCTGTGCATCGGACGATGCGGCAAAACCTCACGAGACCACCGCGGCACCGACCGAAGAGACGACAATAGACGAGCTTGCAAAATATGCCGACGACCTCGGCGAGCACAACTTCGACGGCGAGGACTTTATTATTGCCGTGTTCCTCAACATCAATGTCAACAACAACATCGATACCGAAGCGGAAACCGGCGATGTGCTCGCCGACGCTATTTACAAGCGCAACAGGTCGCTTGAAGAACGCTTTAATGTCACATTCAAGCAAAGCACACACGAAGACTCGGAGTTCGGCCCCTATGTGCGGCGCTCGATACAGGCAAACGACAAAGCATTTCACATCGCAAACATGCGCTGCACCGACGGGCTTAATTTGTGGCTGGAAGGCATGATATTGCCAATCGAAAAGGTGCCCTACATAAATCTTGAAAAGCCCTATTGGGACCGGTCGCTCAACGAATCGCTTACGGTAAACAAAGTACAGTACATTGCGCTCGGCCATTTCAACGTCAACGTCGACGACATCACTCATGCGCTGCTTTTCAGCAAAACTCTTATGAGTGACCTCGGGCTTTCTGACATTTACGAAACGGTGCGTGGCGGAAACTGGACGTTTGATGCGATGAACTCCATGATGGTCAATGCAATTGCCGACCTCAACGGTGACGGCGAATATGACGGCAGCGACCGCTGGGGCTATCTCGCAAGTCCGAAGGAAATTTTGCCAAACTTCTGGATTTCTGCCGGCGAGTTCAGCGTGGCAAAAGACGAAAATGATATGCCGACAAGCGGCATCGAAACCGAGCGGTTTTATGACGTTTTCATCCGCACGTTTGAGATGATGTGGGACGACGGCGCATGGTACACCAAGGCACAGCTTGACGCCGACATCCCGACCGAGTGCATCAACATGTTCGCAAACCACCAGTCGCTGTTTCTTGACTCCACCTTCTTTGTCATCGGTAAAATACGCGGGATGGAGGCCGATTTCGGCATTATCCCCTACCCCAAGTTGGACGAAGCGCAAAAGCAATATGTGTCGCGGGTCGAATACTATTTCCCGACTATTGTTCCGATAAACAGCGACAGCCTCGAGATAACCGGCGTCATGCTGGAGGCGCTTCAAAGCGAGTCGGCCAAGACCGTGCGTCCGGCTTATTACGACATCGCGCTGAAAACAAAATACACGCGCGACGACGAGTCGGCCCAGATGCTCGACCTTATTTTCTCCACGCGGGTCGTCGACATGGGCGACACCACGCTTTGCGACAAAATCAGAGACGGCTTTATGGCGCAGATGTTTTCGGCAAATAACCGCAATCTTGCCTCCAGCTCAAAACAAATGGAGAATATAATCAAAAATCTTATAAAAAATATCACCGAAAAGGTACCGGAAACCCAGTAAAGTAAAGGCTAACCGAAAATGAAATATCTTCTTGCACACGACATTGGCACCTCCGGCGATAAGGCCGTGCTCTATGACACAGAGGGCAGGCTTATTGCCTCAAAGCTTGCGGACTACCCTCTCGATTCGCGCCCGGGCGGGTTTGCAGAGCAAAACCCGGTCGACTGGTGGGACGCCGCTGTACACACCACGCGAGCATTGCTCGCCGACGCCGCCCGGCTCGGCATCACCCCGCGCGACATCGCGGCTGTCTCCTTTTCG
Source organism: Clostridiales bacterium UBA3953 (assembly GCA_002385415.1). Taxonomy (GTDB): domain Bacteria; phylum Bacillota; class Clostridia; order Oscillospirales; family CAG-272; genus DTU078. The sequence goes on along the minus strand of DGDL01000012.1, from coordinate 20,037 downwards.
GGCCAGATGATGGGCTGCGTCTGTGTTGACAAGCAGGGATCTCCTCTGCGCCCGGCGATGATTTGGGCCGATATGCGCGCCTCCGAAGAGGAGGCGGCGCTGCGCGAGAGGATAGACCCACTCGACTACTACAGGCTGACCGGTCACAGGCTGTCGTCGGCATACTCGGCATTCAAGCTCATGTGGCTGAAAAAGCACGAGCCGGACGTTTACGCGCGCACCTACAAAACCCTTTGCGCAAAAGACTATATAATTTTCAAGCTCACCGGGCGTTTTGTGACCGATCACTCGGATGCCTCCGGCACCGGCGTCTGGGATTTGAGGGCCGCGCGCTGGTCGGAAGAGCTAATCGGGCTGTGCGGGCTGGACGGCGACAAATTCCCCGAGGCGCTGCGGTCGGTAGACATCGCGGGCGAGGTGACGCGCGAGGCGGCAGCCGAAACCGGCCTTTGCCCCGGCACGCCGGTGGTATGCGGCGGAGGCGACGGCCCCTGTGCCGCGGTGGGCACCGGCTGTGTGGATGAGGGCGAGGCAAACTCGTGTCTCGGAACCTCGTCGTGGCTCGCGGTAACGACATCCGCGCCGCTGGACGACGACGATATGTGCAGCGTCACCTGGCCGCATCTTGTGCCCGGCATGTATATGCCCTGCGGCGCCATGCAGTGCGGCGGCGGCTCATTCAGATGGGCGACGGAGATATTATCGCCTGACCTCATCGGGGAGTTTCCCGACGACATTCAGGCAGTGTTCGAGCGCGAAAACGAACTTATTGCCTCAGCCCAGCCCGGCTCAAAGGGGCTTTTATACCTGCCGCACCTGCTCGGCGAGCGCAGTCCGCGCTGGAACCCCAAGGCGCGCGGCGCATTTATCGGCCTCACCTATGCCCACACGCGCGCCGAGATGCTGCGCACCGTCATGGAGGGCGTGGCGCTCAACCTTGAGATTATACTCTCCTCGATGCGGCGCGCCGGCTGCAAAATAAACAGCCTTGTGCTGGTCGGCGGAGGTGCGCGCTCGTCCGTATGGCGGCAGATCCTCGCCGACATTTACCGGCTGCCTATACTCAAGCCCGTTGTGACCGGCGAGGCGACCTCCGCCGGCGCGGCGATAGCGGGCGGGGTGGGCACCGGCGTGCTGGCTGATTTTTCCGCCGCAAAGCGATTTGTTTCCATAGAGTCCGAAACACTGCCAAACGAGGAAACAGCGAAAAAATATGACCATATCAAGCCTATATTTGAGCACTGCTATCGCGCGCTCGAGCCTATTTTTGAAGACATAAGCTAAAGGAGCTGCATAAAATGCTTACATCTAAACTGCTTTGCACACTACCCGACTATGTAACCACGCCCGACGGGATGGCTGTCGATTCCGAGGGCAATCTTATACTCGCCTGCCCCAACTTTGGCCCGCCCGCCGACCCGAGCCAACCGTCTCCGCCCGGCTGCATACTCAAAATCGGACCGGACCGCGTGCCCCGCAAGTGGTTTGACGTGCCGCCGAGCCCCGAAACGGGCATTGCTTGCCCGATGGGCATCGCGTTCGGCCCCGACGGCGACCTTTACATCTGCGACAATCAGGGCTGGTCCGGCAAACCGGAGCTGCAAAACAAGGGACGCATCCTGCGTGTGCGGCTGGACGGCGACCGCATTGTATACGCCAAAGAGGTTGCGCGCAACATGGAGCATCCCAACGGTATGAGAATCCGCGACGGTTATGTCTATGTCACCCAAAGCATGCTCTCGGGCGCCAAAGACCCCTCGGGCAAGCTTGTGAGCTGTGTTTACAAATTCCCGCTCGACGCCGAGGGCATCGTGGTTAAAAATTCGCTCGAGGACGAGCACCTGCTTGTGACGTTTGTCACCCAAAACCCCGACTGCCAGTACGGCGCCGACGGCATTGAGTTTGATACAAACGGCGATTTGCTTGTCGGCAACTTTGGCGACGGCACCGTGTGGCGCATAAAGTTTGGCCCGGGCGGCGAGGTCGTCTCCTCCGAGCCGTGGGCATGCGACCCCGAGGAGCTTAAGACCACCGACGGCATGTGCCTTGCGCCTGACGGAAGTCTTTATATCGCCGACTTTTCGGCTAACGCCGTGGTGCGCGTGACACCCGACGGAAAGGTGCGGCGCGTTGCCCAGTCGCCCGACTGCGACGGACTTGACGGCGGACTTGACCAGCCCGGCGAGCCTATAGTCTGGAACGGTTTGCTTGTGGTCTCCTGCTTTGATACCGTGACCGGCCCGCCGCATGTCAACACCGCACACGAGCTGCCCGCAACGCTTGCCTATCTTGAAATTGAGGGTATATGAGCGCCTGTGGGCGGCCAAAACACGCATTTGCGAGGTAAAGACATACAATGAACCAAAAGCTTAAAGAATTTGCCGCTTTATTCGACCACACTCTGCTGCGTCCCGACGCGCTGCCGGCTGATTTTGAAAAACTTTGTGCCGAGGCGGCGCACTGGGGATTTAAGTCGGTGGCAGTCAATCCAGCGGCTGTAAGGCTCTGCCGGCAGCTTTTGTCCGGCACAGGCGTGCTGGTCGGCGCGGCAGTGGCCTTCCCGCTCGGCCAAAACACGCTGCGCGCAAAGCTGTTTGAAACCGAGGACGCAATCTTCGACGGCGCGCAGGAGATTGACTACGTTTGCAATGTCGCGCGCGTCAAGTCATGCGACTTCGGATACATTGAGAAAGAAATGAGCGAAATAGTCAGCCTGTGCCGGGAAGCGGACGTGACGGTGAAGGTTATCTTTGAAAACTGCTTGCTTTCGCGCGACGAGATAAAGCGTCTTGCCGAAATTGCCTCCGTCGTGCGGCCCGATTTTATCAAGACCTCGACGGGCTTTTCCAAAAGCGGCGCGACTGTGGAAGACGTCGAGCTGATGGCGCAGTCTGCACCGGGCATAGGAGTAAAAGCGGCGGGCGGCATCCGCACGCTCGAGTTTACCAAGCGACTTGTCGCTGCCGGCGCCACGCGAATCGGCTCGAGCGCAAGCGTTTCGATTATGGAGGAACTTGCAGCTTGCTGTGACATTTAACGCCGGATTTTTATTTAACGGAGATGAGTATTATGACACTCACCGAAAAAGCCGCGAAAATGAACGCGGAAATACTGGACATGCTGCGCAACAAACCGGTCGAAAGCACGCTCGTCGAGCGCTGGAAGCTCATCGACGAGGCGTCAAAACGCTATGCCCACCTTCCTCAGCCGCTCAGACTGGGGTACGGGCTGACATATATACTCGGCAACTGCTCGCTGCCGGTCAAAGAATACGACATACTGCTCGGCCGCTTCGACGACCATGTCCCCACGCCCGAGGAAGAGGAGTTTGTCTTCGACTTTCACCGGAGGGGCGGCCAGAAAATCTGCGTTGAAGCGGGGCATATCACGCTCGACTGGGCAAAAATTTTCGCCGTCGGGCTCGACGGCTATCTCACGCAGGCGAAAGAGGCGTACAGCCGCTGTCTCGCCGGCGGAGAGCACGGCTCTATGCTGCTGTTTTATCAGGGGTACATACTGATGGTCGAGGCGCTGATAAACTATATCAAGCGCTATGCGCAGGCGGCTCGGGAGGCGGGTCTGTACGATGCCGCCGAGGCTGCCGAAAGCGTCGCCGGCCCGGCGCCGACCACTTTCTACGGCGCGATGATGCTTGTCATGCTGCTGCAAACCGTGTACTACATTTACGCCGGCGACATGAACCCGACGCTGACGCTCGGCAGGCTGGACGACCTGCTGGTTGACCTCTACGAGGCCGATATTGCCGCGGGCAGGCTCGATCGCGAGTCGGCCGCCGCGATAATTGACGATTTCAACGCCAAAACCAACCTTATCCTTGGCCGCGGCGAACACCAGATGAGCGGCGGCAGCGAGCGCGATACCGGCTGGTGGCGCAACAACTCCTATGACGACCCGACCTATGTTGTAATCGGCGGCTACTCGGCGCGCCATCCCGGCCGCGTAAATCCTCTGACCGAGCTTTTCGCCGAGCGCATAAACCCGCGCTATGAAAATCCGGTGTATGTCTTTCGCCACACGCCTGCGGGCGCGCGTAACGAGCGCGCGTGGGAGCATATCGTTCGCCATGCCCGCGACAATGCGTCGATTATCATTTACAACGACGACACCGTCATACCTGCTCTTGTGCGCGCAGGTATTGCGCCCGAGGACGCAATAGAATACACCATGCACGGCTGCAACTGGGTAGATGTGCCCGCAAAGTACTGGATAAACGGGATCGCCGGCGGCTCCGTTGCGGTCTTCCTGGCGCACACGCTCTACGATATGTTGGACAATGAGCATCCAAAACCGCGTGATTTTTCGTCAATCGACGAAATCTACGAGGCGGTCGGCAACCGATTCCGCGAAAGTGTGAGAGGCGCCTTCAATCACTTGCGCAATTTCGTGCGTTCGCCGGAGCAAGTGCCCGAGTACATCTCGATGACGCAGCTTTTCACCGAAGGAGTGCTCGAGCGAGGTCATACCGCACCCTATGCGGTAAAATATCCGTCCTGCTATACGCTTGTCCGCCACATCGGCACCGCAGCCGACATTATGGCTGCAATAGAAGACATTGTCTTTGTCAAAAAGACTGCAACCATGCGCAAACTTCTCTCTGCCGCGCTGTCCGACTGGCAGCATGCGCCCGACCTTTTGGCACAAGCGCTGGCTGCGCCCAAATACGGCACCGACAGCGACGCCGCCGACAAGCACGCCGTGCGGCTGATGGAGCTTTTCACCGACATCGCCGCAGAAGAAGCGCTCGAGCCCGACGGCAGCCGGCTGTTTTACTCGCTCCCCGTCACCATCGCCGACATGTGGCATGTAGGCGAGGGCGCGGCACTGCCCGCAACGCCGGACGGGCGCAGAGCCGGCGCGCCGGTAAGCGAAAACCTCTCCCCCACTCCGGGATATGCACGCAGCGTGACGGCGCTCTTGCGCTCGGTGGCAAAGCTGCCGCTCGATAGGATTTGCTCGGGCGCGCTCAACCTGCGGCTTTCAACCGGCTCGGTGCGCGGCGACGAGGGCGCCGAGCGGCTGAAAATCCTTGCCGATACCTATTTCGAGCTCGGCGGCATGCAGCTTCAGCTCAGCGTGACCGATACCGAGGTGCTGCGCGACGCGCAAGAGCATCCCGAAAAATATCCCGACCTTATGGTGCGCATCACTGGATACAGCGCACTCTTTGTTGACATGTGCCGCGCCGCGCAAAACGAGATAATCCGCCGCGACGAGCTGGGCTGACAATGACAAACTCTTGCGAGCCTGTTAAATAATAAAGCAATGGTGCAAAACGCATCATTGCTTTATGTTTGCTTAAAACGTGTAATAATCACAGTAATACTGGTGCGAGTTTTCTTTTAGGCATCTTAATATATTTGTTTTGCTTCCGGAGACGGTTTGCAATTATATACTCGATCGCGGGGACACAGCCCGCCGAAATCACCGAGCTTGACGACCGGCTCAAAGACAAGCTGCAACGGCGATATAGGATAACTGTTGGCGAAGATGCCATGTTAATTGAGGGCTGCTATGACAATGCTTATCAAGATAATTCAGTACAGCTAAAGCTCAAAGTACCTCGCGAGTCGCTTGGTAAGCTATATGATTATACTGCCTACACAGAGCAAAGCTTGTCAAGCATTGATAGTGAGTTTTTATATCCACCGGTAAAGCGTCTTGAACACAAATACGAACTTTATACCTACATTGACGTTTATGGTACGACGACGAAAACTTTTTCATCTACTTCAAAGGCAGATATTCAAACAAATAAAGGCGAACGGCAAAACCGTTCGCCTATTTGTTATGATGCCAATGTACGGCGCAGGAAGGTGCGCGTGCGCTCCATTTTCGGCCGCTCGAAAATTATCTCGGGCGGACCTTCCTCAACAATGACACCGCCGTCCATGAACACCACCCGGTCGGCCACCTCGCGCGCAAACTGCATCTCGTGTGTGACCACCACCATCGTCATGCCCGAGCTTGCAAGATCGCGCATGACAAGCAGCACCTCGCCCACCATCTCGGGGTCGAGCGCCGAGGTCGGCTCATCGAACAGCAGCGCGTCGGGCTGCATTGAGAGAGCGCGGGCAATTGCGACGCGCTGTTTTTGGCCGCCCGAAAGCTGCTTTGGCTTTGCATTGACAAATGCGCTCATGCCTACCTTTTCCAGATACTCGAGCGCAATTTTATCTGCTTCTTCCTTTGAGCGCTTTACGACGACGGTTTGTCCTATCGTGCAGTTGCGCAGCACATTGTGGTTGTTGAAAAGGTTGAACTGCTGGAACACCATGCCCATGCGCGAGCGATATTCCACTGTGTTGAAATTTCCTTCGAGTATATTTTGACCTTTGTAGAGTATTTCGCCGCCGTCGGGTTTTTCGAGCAGGTTGATACAGCGAAGCAAGGTCGATTTGCCGGAACCGCTGGCTCCTATTATGCACACGACCTCGCCGCGATGCACCGCGAAGTTGATGTCGCGCAGCACGACATTGTTCCCGAACGACTTTGAGAGGTGACGCACCTCAACTATAGCTTCATTACTTAACATTTTTAGCCTCCAGCGCCATAGCTTCGACAACCGCCTCCGCCGACGTTCCGCTATGCAGAATGTCGTATGTCTTTGGCCCGTCCAGCCTGCGCTCTATAAAGCGCAACAGGCGCGTGATTGAAAATGTCAAAATAAAATAAATGGCGGCGATTACAAGATAGGTTTCAAACGCGCGGTAATTGAGCGCGATTATAATCTTGCCGTAATAGAAAAGCTCGGTTACGGTTATGACCATCAAAACCGACGAGTCTTTGATGTTTATGACAAACTCGTTGCCTGTCGCGGGCAGTATATTGCGCACGGCCTGGGGAATGATGACATGCACCATTGTCTGCCAGTGCGTCATGCCTATTGCATGCGCCGCCTCAAACTGCCCCTGGTCTATAGACATTATGCCGCCGCGCACAATCTCGGCCATATACGCGCCGGTATTGATGGATATGATTATAAAGCCGGCAAGCAATCTGTCGACCTCAAAACCTGTCAGCATCGCGATGCCGTAATAGATTACCATTGCCTGCACTATCATCGGCGTGCAGCGGAAAACCTCCACATACACACCAATGAGTGTGTTAACTATCTTCAGCAGCCACCAAAGCGCGTTTTTCTTGTCGGGCATGGGTATCGAGCGCACCACCCCGACAAGCAGGCCGATTGCAAAACCTACAATCGTACCGCTTATCGAGAGCAGCATTGTGTAACCTACACCGCGCAGCAGATACGGCCAGTATTCGACAATGACTTTTATTATAAATTGCAGAGAGTTCATATCTTTTCCCGTTATAAAAAATTAACCGCGCAGCGCAACGATGCGCCGCGCGGCTTTTTGCATTTATCAGCCAACCGGCTGGTTTGCGACGGCGTCGGCCATCATCTGAATACGCTCATCTTCGGTAATCTTTGAGATAATCTCGTTGATTTTCGCAAGGCGCTCTTCGTTGCCTTTTGCGATACCGACGGCGATTGCCACCTGATCTTCGGTAACAGAGAAGCCCTTGCCTTCTTCAAACTCGACGCAGACAAAATCAAGTCCGGCCTTTTCGATGCTGAGCGCCTCGGGCTTTTCGGCGACATAAGCGTCTACAATGCCCGATTCAAGCGCGATGCGCATTGCCGGGAAATCTGCCATGGCTTCTTTATGTATAACGTCCGGTATCTGGTCTATTACCTCGTCATGTACGGTGCCGATTTGTGCGACCACCGTTGCGCCCTCGAAATCGGCTATCGAGGTGGCCGATTCGTATTTGCTGCCTTTTTTGACTATCATCACAAGGTCGGACGTATAGTAGGGTTCCGAAAAGTCAATGTTCTGTTTGCGCTCTGCCGTCGGCGACATGCCGGCAATTATCAAATCGATAACTCCGCTTTCAAGTGAAACAAGCAGCGAGTCAAAATCGATTTTTACTATCTCAAGCTCCATTCCCAGCCCGTCGGCTATACGCTTTGCAACCTCAACGTCATAGCCTCCCGCATAGGTCACGTCGCCCGAAATAGGAACGGCGCCGTTTGAGCCGTCGGTCTGTGTCCAGTTGAACGGCGGGTAGCCACACTCCATTCCGACGCGCAGTGTGCCGCTGCTTTTCTCCGAACAGGACGGCAAAACAATAAAGGATAGTGCCAATGTGGCAAGCAGCAGTATCGTTATAACACGTTTCATATTCGAAGGCTCCTTTAACCTGATAAAATATTAAAACAACAGGTTAAATGATAGCATATAACATCCGATTTTGCAATAGAAAATTAAAGATTCTTTCATTTTCCGACTAAATTATGGCGATTAGCCTTTAATTTTCACGGATTTTCGGCTATAGCCTGCATATCAGGGGTGCGACGACAATTTTAGCGTGCGAACGTCGGTGCCTGTGAACAGCAACGGCCGAAACTCGCCGAAAAGGCGCGAGGTAATCCGGTCGGCATAGCGTCTGCGCAGCTCGTCCCTGCCGAGGTTGGTGTTTATTATGGTCGGCAGGTGTTTGTTTACGCGGGTATTTATTATGTTATAAAGACACGACACCGTAAACTGGTTTGAAAGCTCGGTGCCGAGGTCGTCGACAATAAGCAGCTCGCACTCAAAATATTTGGCAGTGCGCGGCGGCTCGCTCTCGTCGCCGATGCCGTATCCGCGGCCAAAACGCTCGTATTCAAAATCGGCAAGCACATTCTGTGCGGTATCGTATACGACGTCAAAGCCCCGATCTATAACTACTTTTGCTATAGCCGTCGACAGGTGCGTTTTGCCCAATCCGGTCGCGCCTATGAGCAGCAGATTGCAGGATGTCGCCGGGTCAAAAGTCTCGGCATAATTTTTGCAAAACGACAGGTTGAGCTTCATGAGCTCGTAGGATTTCGGGTCGGCGCGCTGGCACGCAGGGTCAAAAGTCTCAAAAGTCTGTGTGCGTATAAGTCCCGCTATGCCCGAGCTTTCGTATCCGGCGAGCACCAGAGCACGCCGAAAGCACGAGCACATCTTTGTGCCGACAAACCCGGTATCCATGCAGGTCCGGCACTCGTATTTAATTTTGTCATAATCGGACGGATAGCCATGCGCCTCAATCAGTGCCGCGCGATCGGCAGCAAGCTGTTCGGTCTCGCGTTCGAGCTTTTTGATTGCCTCCTCAAGCTCCTCTCCCGAAAGTTCCATCGCCAGCCTGAACATGCGCAGCCCGATTTCCGACAACGCGTCGTCCATTCCTTTCAGCTCGGGTATGGCGGCGTGCAGCTCCGCGCGCCTGGTCTCGGCCGCCTGTTCGGCCGCTGCCGACCGCTCTTCAAATTGCTTTTTCAGCCTGATATAATTTTCTTTATTATAACTCATTTTACAGCACCCGAATCGGCATATCGGAAGTTACTTCCCGTCTGTTTTGTCGTGACTCGTTTGCAGGCTGCCATCCATAAGCTCATAACTGCGTTTGAGTGCCAGCTCGAAAAATTCGTCGGTGTCAAAGCTCGGAGGGTTGTCGGTGGAGGCGGCTTTTTCCGCCCTGTACTTTTCCTCTGCGGCTTGGATTTGCTCTATTGAAGTGTAGCCCTTTTCATGCCAGCCGGCAAGTATTTTGTCCATATAAGGCAATGCCGCGCGATCCGTATACTTCACCGTTATCTCGTAGGCGCGTGTGAGAATCTCTATGTCGTATCCCCACTCGTCTATCCAGCGGTGAAAAAACTCCGACTCCTTTTTTGTCGGAGCACGTCCGCCAAATCCCAGCATATCGCGCAGTTTGTATTCGATTGAATTATAGCGCTCCTTGCGCTTTATGTATTCGCCGAGCTTGACCGCGTCGTCGATGCCTTCCTCGACGAGCAGGCAGGCCGTCCGCTCGACATACCTGACGGAGGTTTTGCCCTTTCCGGCGCAGTATGCGCAGACAAGCAAAACAAATTCAGGCTCCAGCCCCATCGTGTCGCACAGGGCGACGATTTTCGACGTCTCCGAGCCGGTGAAGATGCGGCCGAGCACCCGCTGACATTCGTCGACAAGCAAGCCATATTTGCCGCCGTCGCGTTGGAGCAGCTCGGCAAGCTCCTGGCCTGAGTAGCTCGGCAGCTCGTTTTTGCGCTGTGCGCTTTTTGTTTTGGTCTCGGATTTGCGCGCCGCCGGCCTTGACTGCGCCGAGTCGCCGCCGAACTTCACCGAGCAGGCGAGAAACCCGTCCGCTGCAAGCTCCGTTACATAGCGGTCGAGCTGCTCGCGCTCCATGCCCAGCTCACCGGCGGCTTCGTCCGCATAATCGGAATATGCCTCGCGCAGCCGCTCGTCGCCGGCAAGCCTAACCAGCACACGCAGCCGATCCCCGTCAAGCTCGGTGGCGCGGGCGGGCAGAGTTATCGCCTCGCCGCTCAAGTCAATGGAAATATCGGAAATATTCATTTTATACCCAAACTCCCTGTGGGAGCATCACTTTTATTTTTATCGTCCGCGCCGTTTTGCCGCGCGGCAAAGCACAGTTTGGCCGCCGGGCTCACTCCCAGTCGCCCGAATGCAGGCCAAAGCATAAAATCATAAGCGAATCGCCAAGGCGTGCGTTTATCACGCGGGTCGATGCCGAGCCGCGCAGCTCAAGTTCGGTGAGGTTCCACACGCCGCGGAAGCCGTGGTCGGCAACAAGCCTGTAAAGCTCGGGGGCCTCCTCGTCATCGCAGGCAAGAATGGCTATATCCCGGCTTTTTACACTCTCAAGCTCTGATACCGGCAATACTCTACACCCGTCGGGCAAAACAACACCCTCGCAGACGGTCTTGGGAGACTCGCCCTCGCAGACGATCGTCCGCACTTCTTTTGTATAAAGGACTGCCGTTACGCTCACCCCTCGCCTTGAAAGCAGCGGACCGGACGCGAGCGCAAGCCCGAGCGGGGTTGCGCCGAATATCACAGCCTCAAAATTGTCGCCGGCGCCCAGCCTTGACGCTATCTCGGCATACAGAGTTTTGACGCTGTAGCCGTAGCCCTGCTGGCCGAGGTCGCCGAGCGCCGCAAGGTCGCCCCTCACCTGCGACGCCGAAAGTCCCACAAGACCCGCAAGCTCGTCCGACGAAATGCGCAGCACTTCGTTGTTTATCAGTATGCGCAAACAGCGGAAATAGCGGGGCAGCCGGCCTATTACCGCGCGGGGTAGCTGTTTCATGCCGTTTTACCTCTATCGCTCATAGCCTGCGGGTCGGGGGTGCCGCACAACATCGTTTTAGTGTTCATCGTATTATCCCTCGTCTATGTCGAGGTCGTCGAGATATTCCCTGCCGTGCTCGGCTATATATTTTTTGCGTGCCGCAAGGTTGTCTCCGAGCATTGTATCAAAAACCTCGAAAGTCTCTTTTTCGTCTGCCGGCTTTACCGCAATAAGACGGCGGGTTGCGGGATCCATTGTCGTCAGGCGCATCATTTCGGGCTCGTTTTCACCAAGACCCTTTGAACGCTGTACGGTGTATTTGGCGCTCTCGCCAAACGATTCTATTATCTCCTGTTTTTCTTTATCGCTGTAAGCAAAATATGTCTTGTCGCGGCAGGTTATCTCATACAGAGGTGTTTCTGCAATAAACACCTTGCCCGTCTTTATAAGCGACGGAAGCAGCCTGTAGAACATGGTGAGTAGCAGTGTGCGGATCTGAAATCCGTCTTTGTCGGCGTCGGTACAGATTATAATTTTGCTCCAGCGCAGGTTTTTCGGGTCGAACTCGACAAAATCTCCTTTGACCTTACCCTTCAGCTCGACGCCGCAGCCGATAACTTTAAGCAGGTCGACGATTATATCGTTTTTAAATATCTTGTCATACGACGCCTTGAGGCAGTTGAGCGTTTTACCGCGCACCGGTATTATAGCCTGAAACTCTGCGTCGCGCGCCAATTTTACCGAGGTAAGCGCCGAGTTGCCCTCGACGATGTATAATTCGCGCTTTTCGGGGTCTTTGGAGCGGCAGCCGACAAACCGCTCAACGCGGTTTGAAATGTCCGTGGAGCCGGAGAGCTTCTTTCTCAGGTCAAGCCTTGTCGCCTCGGCTCGCTCGCGGCTGCGCTTGTTTACAAGCGCCTGATTGCAAAGTTTTTCCGCCGCTTCGGGATTTTCGGCAAAATAAATTTCAAGATTCTGCCGGAGAAACGAGGTCATCGCCTCGGCGATAAACTTGTTCGTTATAGCCTTTTTGGTCTGGTTTGCATAAGAGGTCTGTGTCGAGTGGCTGCTGGTGACAAGCACGAGGCAGTCCTGTACATCCGCAAATGTTATTTTCGGCTCGTTTTTGTTGTATTTGCCGTTTGCCTTCAGCCAGCGGTCGATTTCAGCCACAAACGCGCTGCGCACAGCGCGGTCGGGCGAGCCGCCGTGCTCCAGGAAACTGGAGTTGTGATAATACTCAATTACATTTACGGGGTTCGCGCAGCAAAAAGCGCACTCGATCTTCAGCTTATAGTCATCTTTGTCGGCGCGGTCGCGACCGACGGTTTCGGTTTGCCAAAATACCGGTTCCGTCAAGGCGGCGTCGCCGGCAATCTCGGCGACATAATCGAAAATTCCGTTTTTATAAAGGAAAGTATACTCGTCAAACTTGTCGCTGCCGGGCTCGGTCTGCCAATACAGCTTAAAAGTCGTGCCGGCATTGACGACAGCCTGTTTTTTGAGCGTTTCGGTGAAATATTCAAGCGGGATGTCTATCGAGGTGAACACCTCAAGATCGGGTTTCCAGCGCTGAATTGTGCCCGTCCGCCTCTCGCTTTTGGGGAGCGGGGTGACGCGCAGCACTTTGTCGAGCTGCTCGCGCGGAGGATTGTCCTCAAGCACAATAGGCTCGCCGTCCGGCCCGATCGGGTAGCCTTTTCTGAAGCTGACCTCATATTTGTTTTCACCATCAAATGAGGCAACTTCAAAATATTCTGAGCTGTACTGCGTTGCGCAGGCGCCGAGGCCGTTGAGCCCGAGTGAAAACACATAAGATGCATTTTCGGCGTTGTTGTCGTATTTCCCGCCGGCGTAAAGCTCGCAGTATATAAGCTCCCAGTTATAGCGACCTTCCTTGTCGTTCCATCCGAGCGGAATGCCGCGTCCCCAGTCTGTTATTTCTATGCTGCGGTCGGAAAACACTCTCATCTCTATCGTGTCGCCGAAGCCCTGACGCGCCTCGTCGACAGAGTTTGAGAGTATCTCGAATACCGAGTGCTCGCAGCCTTCAAGTCCGTCCGAGCCGAAAATGACCGCGGGTCTTTTGCGCACGCGGTCGGGGCCCTTCAGGGCTGTTATGCTTTGATTGTCGTATGTTTTGGTCCTTCTTGCCATCTATCTTTGTAGCCTACCATGGATTATTTTCACTGTCTTGCGGTATAATAAGCGCGGTACCGGAGATACCGCGCAGACTTAATTTTCGTCGCCTCCCAAAGCCTTCAAGTTGCGACCGATAACACTTCTGCCGCGCCATGCAAAGGCGCGCGAGCGAAACTCCTCATCGGTCATCGCCGCAAGCCCGTTCTCTGTGGGAGCCAAAATAAGGTCGCGCCTAAACCACTGTATCGGCGTCTCTTCCGGATTTTCGTTGTAGGGGCAGACAAGCTGACACACGTCACAGCCCCAAACCGTGCCCTCGCGGCGCATAAGCTCCAAAGTCTCCTCGTCCGGGTCTTTTTTCGACTGTGTGAGCGCCGAAAGGCAGCGGTTTTTCTTGTCTGCGACGTCGGTGCACTCGCACGGACAGGCGGCTGTGCAGCGTCCGCAGCCGTCGCATCGCTTTATATCGTAAGTTTTGCCCGGGTTGCCCACTTCTATGTCGGAAATAATCTCACCCAAAAAAACAAAAGAGCCAAAGCGTTTTGTTATAAGAAGTCCGCTTTCGCCTATCATACCGAGCCCGGCTTTCGATGCGGCCGCCACCTCACCAATCGGAGAGTTGTCGGCAAAGCACGCAAACTTTGTGCCGGGATAAAGCGGCGCAAGCCGCTCGCGGAGCTCCGCAAACAGCTCCGAAAAGAAAATGTGATAGTCGCGCGGGACAGCATACAGCGAAAGCGTGCGCCGGCACTGCGCGCTGCCCTCTGCAGCCCGCGAATAATACGGCGCGGCAATCATCATGACGCTGCGCGGCAAAAAATCGAGCGAGTTCAGTTTGTGTGGGGATATAATCTTACACTCCGATAGCGGGATGGGCTCGCCGCAGAGCACCGAGGCCTCCTCGAGCACAGCCCGGGCGGCAGCGTAAAAATCCGGCAAAACTTTGTTTTTCATGCAAATGATTATAACACGCGCGTTTGGCATTGTCAACATCACATCTAAAGCATCGTCAGTGCGATTTATAGCAGGCGAGCACCGCAAAAAGAAAATTTCCGGTTTGCAAATTTAATACTTGCAAAATTGAGCAAACTGTGATATAATAGTGCGCGTACACCGATTTTTGCCGATGTGGCGGAATTGGCAGACGCGACGGTCTCAAAAACCGTTGGGTAAAACCGTACCGGTTCGATCCCGGTCATCGGCACCATTGACAAGCTCAACCTCACTGAATAAGAGTATAGACACTTATTTAGCCGCCTGAACACTGCATCGCTGCGTGTTCATTTTTTTCGCATTTTACCGAACGCATGTTCGGTGACAACTACTTGCTTAATTCTTGCTTAACTTCTATTATACTGCATTTTATAATCTGAGCAATTCTTGGATATAAACGATTGCGAGCATATCCGGCACCTTTTCGATGGATGTTTGTGTGGTAGCTATTCCATCGGATTATGCCGGTTATGCTCGTTTTCGGGGGCAGTTGCTCCCGCTTTTTGTTTTAAATCAAAATTTGGTTCCTGCGCGGGTTCCTACTTTGTTTGTTTAAAACGGCTTAAATTTGTCAACTGAAATTCTAAAATAACGGAGCACGGGCACTGTTGACAAACAAAATAAAAGAGCCTAACAAGCCGATTTTCGGCTTGTTAGGCTCTTTTATTATTTGGCAGCCGAATAGGGATTCGAACCCCAACAAACAGAGTCAGAGTCTGTCGTGCTACCGTTACACCATTCGGCTTTATTTGCTCTTTTCTCGCAGTATTATAGCACAAACAAAGCCAAATGTCAAGGTTTTTATAAATTTTTTATTTCACTTGCGCGCTTCCTCGCAAAGCTGAGCTATATCGACGCAAACTTTGCCCACCCTCTCGGCAATGGCGCTACCGGCGATTGCATAGCCACAGAACGCCTCTATCATCGGCAGGTCGTTGTAGCTGTCGCCGACAGTGTAAATTGCGTCATCGGATATGCCATGCATTTCTGCAATACGGGAGATGCCGGTTGCTTTGCTGATGCCGCGTTTGACAATATCGACGCAGCGGCCGTTTTGAAATGCGCTTACCTGCGGGAATTTTTCGTTCACCGCCTCGGCATATTTTCGCGCTGCCTCGTCGTCTTTCATGAGTGTGGAAAATTGGCAAAACCCTTCTATATCAACATCGCATCTGGCTCGGCCATAGCGCTCGGCGCCGTGTGCACGCGCTTCTTCTTCAAGCGGCGAGACCAGTTCCTCGGGCGCAGGATAGATTTCTTTCAGCTCGGGTGTGCCGTCAAATATCATCGTGCCGCTTGAGCAAATAATAAAGTCAAGCTCAAGACCGAGGTCGTGCGTCGCATGCTGGGCAAACTCGCCCCCGCGCCCCGTCACGATTCCAAACAGGTTGCCGTCCGCGCGCCATGCCGCGATGGCGTCCCTGTCGCGGTCGGAAATGACCCCGCCTCTGTTCAGCGTTCCGTCAAAATCGCTTGCAATAAGCTTCATGTTCTAATACCCCGCAAAAGATTATGCGCTGATTATATCATATTTGCTCGGAAATGACAACTATAGCGCGAGGCGTGACCGTAGAGAGGGGCAAAAACGAATCGGAGTACGGCTCAAAATGCCGTACTCCGATTTTGTATGCAGTGACGACCTATTTACTTAAATTTTACTTATTTGCTGCGCTTTTTGCTGACTACAACAGCGCCGGCAGCGGTTGCGACAGCCGCAAATACCACGACTGCAAACGTATCGGCAGTCTTCGGAGCGGGCGTTACGGCCGGAGCGTCGTCAGCGGGAGCGGGTTCTTCAACTGCCGGGGGCTCGGTTTCAACAACGGGAGCAGCCTCGAGCGTTACCTGGGCAAAGCTGAAGGCATCCTTACCGAAACCGGTGCAGCCCGATGCGAGCTGGGCATGCAAATACTGGTCGTAGTCGTTTCCGCCTGCCCAAACGATGCAGTATCCGAACACGTCACCTTCTTTGGGAGTAAAGCCAAGGAATGCCTCCCAAGGAGTGCGAGCTTCGTATGTAAGCACATTGTTGGAGTGGGTGACGGTGAAATCTGCGCCAGCTTCAGGCACCCAGCCGATAGCGGCGCCGTCGGATGCGTCAGCCCAAACAAAGCTGATAAGCTCGTTTGTATCGCTGGTGAGACCTATACCGTACTCAAGACGGTTTTCAGGACCCAGAACATCGTCAACTTTCGGAGCAAAGTTATTCTGGATACAGGCAGCTTTCCACATAGAGCCCGGATCTGCTCCATACTCGTTGAAGAACTTGGAAACCTTGTAAACGGTTGCCGTGTAGACATACTTGTCGTCCCACGACATGTAGAGCTTCGGTTCCATGCTCTTCGACAGAGTCTCGGCGTTTTCGTCAATGTCGTTCCATGCATACGAGAGCCATGTGTCTTTCAGCGGGATTTCGTAGTATTCGCCTTCATCGATTACGCCGTCAGCCTTCCATTCTTTGGTGGCCCGCATAATTCCGAACTTAACTTCGCCCACGTCAACCTCTCTCTCTGCGCCGGCGAATACCGGAACAGCCATGAGGCAGATCATGAGAGCTGTGAGCAATAGTGCCAGATGCTTTTTCATTGAAAAGCCCTCCCAATAAAGTTTAAGTTAGTATTTTTGTGGAAGTCACATAAATGATAATACATTATACGGCTAATGTCAATATAAATCGGTATTCCTATTGGTAGAAAAACAGAGGTATGTTTTGTGCAACTTGTACAATCGCGGCAGAAAAATTCCACGGCATTGCCCTGCAAACAAAAAGAGAGCGTACAATTTACCGCTGATTTTTGCGGAAAAATTCCATGGAAATAGCAGGTTATATCTTTGCCATTTTGATTGTTTGTTTGACTATTTAGTAGTTTTAGTAGCACTTTTTAGAGCTTACATTAAATGCAGGCACAGTAAAAACCGACTAAATACGCTTTATTTTGTCATAAGCTATTATGGTGCGTTTTTCTGTTGACAAGTTGCTGGGTTCAAGTTACAATATTAATGCAAATGCATTTAATTCTCATTTGCATTTATCTTCATATTGGATCGGAGATACGATGATTAGAAAACTGATTTTCAAGTTGCCGGCAGTCGCGGCGGTTTTGTTTTTTGCCGCCTTTGTCGTCTCCTGCCAAGATGCCGGGGACAATGCCGGGCTGCCCAAAATTGCAGTCTCAATTGTTCCGCAGGCTACATTTGTAAAGGAGGTCTGCGCAGACGGATTTGAAGTCGTGACGCTTATACCGCCCGGTTACAGTCCGGAAAACTACGAGCCGACAACCGATGTCATAGCCGCACTCGAAGACTCGGCTATTTATTTCACAGTCGGCGTGCCGGCGGAAGATTCGGGGATTTTGCCCGACATAAGCGAAAAAGTGAAGGTAGTCGCGCTTGAGGACGAGGTCGCGAAAGTCTATCCCGACATTACAATCGACGGCGTGGGGCGCGACCCGCATATCTGGCTTTCACCAAAGCGCGTGAAGGTGATGGTATCCGCCATCGCGCGCGAGCTTGGCGAATTTGACCCTGATAACGCCGAAAAATATGTGGCAAACGCAAATGCATATATTGAAAAGCTTGATGCGCTCGACGCGTATCTTGCCGAAACTTTCGGCGCGCTGGAAAACAAGAGTTTTGTCATATTTCATCCCGCGCTCGGCTATCTGGCCGACGACTATGGACTGACGATGTATGCGCTTGAGGAAGAGGGCAAGGAAGCCACCGCCGCCCATCTGCAGAAGGTTATAGACATTGCAAAGGTACAGGGTATAAAGACTGTCTTTTACCAAAGTGAGATAGACAGCCGGCAGGCACAGGCGTTCGCTGACGAGCTGGGCGGTGAGGCTGTCATGCTCGAGCCGCTGGCCGCCGACTATATCCCCAATCTCGAAAAGACAGCGAGACTTTTGGCGGAGGCAATGAAATGACAAACTCTAATCAGCCGGCGCTGCAAATGCAAAATCTCAGCGTTTACTACGGAAACACGCCCGCACTGCATAATGTCAATCTTACGGTTGACCACGGCGAATATCTCGGCATTATCGGGCCGAACGGCGGCGGCAAAACGACGCTTATTCGGGTCATATTGGGGCTGCTTGCGCCCACGACGGGCAGTGTGTTAGTATACGGAAAGCCCGCCGGCCACACAGACGTTAAAATCGGATATGTACCACAGATTGCGCCGTTGGACAGACGTTTCCCGATAACTGCGTTTGAGGCCGTTTTGACCGGCCGGCTTGGCAGAGGGCTCGTGCCTTTTCACAGATACAGCAAATCCGACCGGCTTGCCGCGTCGGAAGCGCTCGAGCGGGTCGGGATAGCCCAGCTTGCCGAGCGGCGGCTGTCGGCGCTGTCGGGTGGCGAGTTTCAGCGCCTCCTCATTGCGCGCGCTCTGGCGGTGGAGCCGAAGCTGCTGCTGCTCGACGAGCCTACGGCAAACGTCGATGCCGGCTCGCGCGAGAAAATATACACTTTGCTTGCTGAACTTTCCAAAACCATGACCGTGATACTTGTCACACATGACCTTTTGGCTATATCGTCACAGCTGCGCAGCCTGGCATGTCTTTCGGGTCGGCTTGTGTATCACGGCGAGCCGCAGCTCAACACGGATACGGTACGCGCACTTTACGGTTGTCCGGTGGATCTCATCGCTCACGGGGTGCCGCACCGGGTGCTGGGAGACCATCATGAAGAGGGGGACAACTTGGTATGCTGACCGCACTGCTGAAATATCAGTTTCTGCAAAACGCCGTACTCGCGGGGCTGCTTGCAAGCGTGCTCTGCGGCGTGATAGGAGTTATTATAATTGAAAAGAAACTTGTGATGATGAGCGGCGGCATCGCGCACGCCTCGTACGGCGGCGTGGGGCTCGGTTATCTGCTCGGAATCGAGCCCATTTTTGGAGCTATCGGCTTTGCGCTGCTGTCGGCACTGGGCGTCGGTTTTGTCAAACGCAGGGGAGGTGCGAGCGCCGACGTTTTAATCGGCCTGTTTTGGTCGCTCGGCATGGCGCTGGGCATATTTTTTGTCGCGCTGATGCCCGGCTATCCGCCCGACATGAGCTCGTATCTGTTCGGCAACATACTTGCCGTGACGCGGGCCGACCTTTACTTGACCGCGGGGCTGACGGGCGCGGTTGTGCTTGTCGTTGCCGTTTTCTTTGATAGCTGGAAAGCATATCTTTTCGACGACGAGTTCGCCCGGCTTATAGGCCAGCCGACGGCGCTTCTCGAGTACCTTCTGCTCGCTACTATAGCCATGTCGGTCGTCGCTTTGATTCGCGTTGTCGGGATAATACTCGCGCTTGCGATGCTTACGGCGCCTGCGGCGACAGCCTCGCTTTTCACAAAGGGGCTGGGCAGCCGGATGGCCGCATCTGCGGCGCTCGGTGCCGTATTTTGCTTTGCCGGGCTGACCATATCGTATTACACCGGAATATCTTCGGGCGCGACAATTGTCACGCTTTCCGGTGCGGTTTGCCTTTCGTCATACGGTGTGCGCGCTCTGGCAGACGCCCACACGCGAAAACATGCCGCTATGGAGCATAGCCGGGAGGAGGTATCCGAAAAGTGAAAAAGCGGTGCGGCGATATTGCCTCGCTGCTGCGGTCGTGCGGACTTAAATATACCCGCAGCCGCGAGGTTATACTTATCTATTTGAAGTCGGCCGAGCAGCCTGCCCACGCAGAGCAGATTTACACCGAACTGAAGGAAAGAGGATCCTCCGTAAATCTATCGACTGTCTACC
>DGDL01000070.1 GCA_002385415.1 Clostridiales bacterium UBA3953 | reverse complement strand
CATGCTGCTGTGACTGTGACGACACCGACGCTTGCTGCGATGAGGGCGACGACGGCTCATGCTGCTGTGACGAAGGCGACGAAACCGAGCAGTAATACAGCTTCCTTATATTAAACCGGCAAGCTGAGCAGCGGTTTGCATGACTATATTAAAACAAGACATAAAAACTCCAGTAACCGACTAATCATATTAGACATCAATATTAGACATCTTTGAAATAAACGGAGGACTCCCAAATGCAATACAGCCTGAAAATCAGAAATCCGGTAATGGTGCTGATACTTAGCTTTATCACCTGTGGAATTTACGGATGGATTGTAATCTACCAGATTTCCGACGAGATC
This sequence comes from Clostridiales bacterium UBA3953, assembly GCA_002385415.1. Classification (GTDB taxonomy): domain Bacteria; phylum Bacillota; class Clostridia; order Oscillospirales; family CAG-272; genus DTU078. The sequence continues at coordinate 8,959 of DGDL01000070.1, read as the reverse complement.
AGACAGTTCACCGGCGACCAGTCGATAAGTCCCGGTCTCGAGCTGTTGCTCTGTATTGTGACATGTAACCTCTATCTCATCTATTGGTGCTATAAATATTCAAAGCTCATCTACGATATGCAGCTGCGTACCGGCGTTAACATGCCCAACGACATATCGACCGTCGCGTTGATTTTACCGATTTTCGGGCTGTATGTGATTTCGCTTCTGCTTATGCAGAGTGAGCTTAACCGCGTATGGGTAAAACTTTCAGAAAATTGATTTAATATTGTTTCGCACACCGGCGCTTTACGCAGGTGGGGCGCATTTCGCGGGCGCGCCGCTGGCATGCCCGCGTTTAACATGTGCCAAGCAACCACTACCAATCGGAGCTGATGCGTTACAGGCAAAATAACTGCCGTAACAATTGCACATATATATATATCTATGTATGCTATTTCCTGTGACAATTTAAGTCTTTCTTTCGGTCCGGTAAAAGTACTTGACAAAATATCTTTTTCACTCCACGAAGGCGAGCGGCTCGGCATTATCGGCGTAAACGGAGCGGGCAAAACTTCGCTTTTCAAGCTTATTGTCGGCGAATACACGCCCGACCCGCCTCCTCCGAATGAATCTGCCGGCAGCATAATCGTTGCAAAAGGGCTGACGGTCGGATCGCTTTCCCAAATCCCCGACTTCGACCCCGACGAATCTTTGATGGATGCGGCACTTTCTGCATACAGCGACCTGCTCGAACAGGAGGCCGAGCTTGAGAGGCTGCGCATTGCTATCGAATCCGCCTCGCCCGGCAAAGAAGCGGACGAGCTTGCAAAGCGCTACGCGACAATGCACGATCGGTTCACGCATGCGTGCGGATTTGAGTTTCGCGGCCGCGCGAGAGGCATACTAACAAGCCTTGGATTTGACGAGAAGTTCTGGGATTTGCCCGTTTCGACGCTTTCGGGCGGGCAGCAAACGCGTCTTGCGCTTGCCTGTCTGCTTCTCCGCAATTACGACATTCTGCTTCTCGACGAGCCGACAAACCATCTTGACACAAACGCGATGTATTGGCTTGAGGACTATCTCAAGTCCTGTCGCAAAACCGTACTTGTCATCTCACACGACCGCTATTTTCTTGACAGCGTCGCGACCAAGATACTCGAAATAGATAACACACGCGGCAAAATCTATGACGGCAACTATACCGCCTCGCGCGAGAAAAAAGCCGCCGATCGCGCCGAACAGGAAAAACACTATAAAAACCAACAGCGCGAAATCGCACGCATCGAGGCGTATATCGAGCAGCAGCGGCGCTGGGGCCGCGAGCGAAACATTATCGCCGCCGAAAGTCGCCAAAAAATGCTCGATAAAATGGAGCGCGTACAGCGCCCCGACCCTCTGCCCGAATCGGTGCGCATGAGATTCCAATCTTCGGGTGAAAGCGGATATGACGTGCTTTACCTGCACTCGGTGTCACACGGCTATCCGGGCAAGCCCCTGTTTGTGAATGTGACATTGACCATAAATAAGCGAGAAAGAGTGTTTATCACCGGCCCAAACGGATGCGGAAAGTCTACACTTATCCGGCTGCTTGCAAAAATAGATTTGCCAAACTCGGGCGAGGTCGAATACGGCAGCAATGTTACGGTCGGCTACTATGCCCAGGAAAATCAGCAGCTCGACGAGTCAAAAACCGTACTGGACGAGCTGTGGGACACCTATCCCGACCTTACTCAAACACAAATTCGCTCTGCGCTCGCTTTGTTTCTGTTTAAAGGCGATGATGTCGGCAAGCGAGTCGCGTCTTTGAGCGGCGGTGAGCGTGCAAGGCTCACGCTGATAAAGCTGATGCTGTCGAAAATGAACCTTTTAATCCTCGACGAGCCGACAAACCATCTTGATATAAACTCTCGCGAGGCGCTTGAATCCGCGCTTGAGGATTTTGACGGCACAATCATCGCCGTGTCGCACGACCGTTATTTTATGAAAAAGCTGGCGACCCGCATACTCGATTTCGGAGTGCCGGAGCCGCTTTCAATATACGACTTTCGCGGCGGCTGGGAGGAATACCGCGAGTATAAAGACAAGCATCTTTCGCCTGCAGAGCATCAGCGCCGCACCGAAACTGTTTCCCGCTCGAAAGAGGAGTATCTTTCGGCAAAGCAAAGGCAGTCTGAGCTGCGCAAATACGAGCGCCGCCTCAAACTGAATGCCGAGGAAACACAGCAAATCGAGGAGCGGCTAACCGACATCAGCGAGGAGATGCACGGCGAAGCTGCAACCGACCATGTGCGGCTTGCCGAGCTGTACGAGGAGCAGCAGGCGCTTGAGGCAAGACTGCTCCAGCTGTATGAGGAGGCCGAGTATCTTGCGTCAAATCCCCCCGGCGGCGAGCCAAGCTGATTTTCCCGCAAGCGGCAGACGGACATGGTCATACTCCTGAAGTTTTCGCATATTTTTCTACCGGCTGCTACAGTAAGCGCAACCCCTGCAAGTATTAAATGCCTACATGGCTTATATCACATAAAGATTGCGAGGTAATTTTCATGAGAATCGGCGCTTGCGTCGGCATGAACCCCGATGCGATCAGAATTTTGAAGAAACTCGGTTTCGACTATGTGGAAACTCACCTCTGGGAGCCTTACGGCGCGGTTACCTCAGGAGACCAAGCCAAAATCGACGCGTATCTTGCGGTGCTTGACGAAACCGGCCTTAAATGCGAGGTGTCGGCGTATGCCTTCCCGGGCCAGTATAATCCCGCCGGCGAGCAGACGCGCGATGATCTTGAGCGTGCGCGCGAGGAGTTTTACGATGTTATCTCCCGCACACGTTTTATGGGCAACGAGATCCTTGTTATCGGCGGCGGAGGCGCGCGCAATTATCCGACCGACCGCGGCTATGACGTCAAAAACGTCTATGAGCAGCTTGCGGTAATATGCGCGGAGGTCATTTCGCCTGTTGCCGCAGAGTTCGGGCTGGTCGCCGCTCTTGAAGGTCTGCAAAAGCCCGAGTCCCCGACGCTTAACCTCACCGAGCAGTCGGTAGAAGTCGCTCGCGCATCGGGTAAAGACAACATCAAAGTCATGGTCGACTATTTCCATGTAGCGGTTGAGGGAGAGGACATGACAAAATTCGCCGAGTTCGGCGACTTTATCGTCCATACCCACATCGCAAACCCCTCAGGCCGCGTTATGCCCGCACAAGGCGACGGCGCGGATTATCCCGCCTTCTTTACAAACCTTGCTCGCGCCGGCTATAACAGCCGTCTGTCGCTCGAGGCTCGCGTGCAGGGCGAGTTCGAGCCAACAATGCGCGAAGCTTTGGCGGAAATGCGGCGTCAGGTACAGGCTGCAGGACTGTAATACTTATATTGTGCGAGAGCGTGCGGTTTTTTGCCGCACGCTTTTTATGTATTTTTGCAAACAATACCGATACTCGACATATTAATTTATAATATGAATTTTTTCCATAAGTATTTACAAAACGGAAGATATATTATATAATGGAATTAATTGCATTGTGCATTAACACACTATAAAAACGAGGAGTTTTTGGTTATGAAATGTCCGAGCTGCGGTCATTTGGATAGCAAAGTCGTCGATTCACGTCCGACTGCAAATTCGGGGATCCGGCGACGTCGTGAATGTCTTAAATGCAAAACACGCTTTACCACCTATGAAAACTACGAATTTGGGAACACCGCTCCTCTGGTGGTGATTAAAAAAGACGGTTCCATAGAGCTTTTTGACCGAAATAAAATACTGACCGGTCTGCTAAAGGCTTGTTACAAGCGGCCTGTTACCACGGCACAACTCAACAATATTGTCACAGAAATCGAAACCGAGCTGAAAAGCACGCTTAAAACCGAATTTCACTCTGAAGAAATCGGCCGCCTGGTAATGGATAAGCTGCGCAACCTTGACGATGTTTCTTATGTGCGTTTCGCAAGTGTTTATCGTCAATTCAAAGATGCCGACACTTTTATTGATGAGCTTTATGAGCTGCGGAAATCGCGCGGAGAGAAAGAAAGAGAATAAGATTAAAGAAAAACCACAACTGCAAAGCGATCGAAGTGGTACTGCCGAATGCTCCGATCGCTTTTTGTCATATTTTGCCTTGTTGTCTGATGACACAATTGCATTTTAATACTCCAAGCTAAGCTGTGGCATTTGAGCTCTTTACTACCTGCCAATTAATATGTTGTAAATTTAACGAAAGGATAGCAGCCGAAAGTTACAGCCGCTGCACAGGAAAATATGAACGGTAAAAACGTTCTTCACCAGCTCACCTCGCAAAGCCACTCGCAGATGATGTCTTACATAATTGAAACTGCGGACAATAAAATAATTGTCATTGACGGCGGAAATGCCTGCGACTGCGATTACCTTTTCTCAAATATACAAAACATTCGCAAATCCGCGGGGTTTGACGACATCCATATCGATTCGTGGATTTTAACACATGCGCACGACGACCATGTCGATGCGTTTTACCATGCATTTGAGCATCGGCTCGGAGAGTTCTCGGTCGGAAACATTTACTACAAATTCCCGCTGCGCGAGCTTGTGGAAAAGCACGAGCCCTCCGCCACTCATACTGTAGACAGGTTCAACGCGCTTTTGCCCAGGTTTGCCGACAAGGCACACATAATAAACAAAGGAGACGTCATAAAAGTAGGTGAGGCTACCTTCACTGTCCTTTACTCCCCCGACTTTTCCATCACACACAACTTCATAAACAACACCTCGCTTGTTATAATGGCGGAGATTGCCTCTGATAAGATACTGTTTTTGGGCGACCTCGGCGTCGAGGCCGGAAATAAACTGCTCGAAACAGACGGAAACAGCCTTCGTGCCGATTTCGTGCAGATGGCACACCACGGCCAAAACGGCGTAACCCGCGAGTTTTACGAGGCTGTATCCCCCAAAGCATGTCTTTGGGACACTCCGCTGTGGCTTTGGAACAATGACGCGGGCAAAGGTTACGACACGCATATCTGGCAAACAGTCATTGTCCGCGGCTGGATGGACGAGCTGGGGGTTAAAACTCACTATGTTACAAAGGAAAACACCACAAACCGCATCATGCTTCCTGCTTACCACTGATGCCAAACAAAAAAGCAGAGCGCCCGATTCATGCGCTCTGCTTTTATTTTTATCTTATTTTATTTCTTTCTTTTTGCGATTCTTTGTCAGCTCATAAGTTACGCCGGATGCAAATACAACTGCGGCAAATGTCAATGAGATGAGATCCGCTGTATAGGGAGCAGGTGTTGCATCTTCAGCAACATCTTCAGCCGTAGCAGTATCGGCAGTTTCTTCTACTGCGGGTTCTTCGACCGACTGTTCAGGTTCGGATGCCACATCTCCTGCAGCAGCCTTTTCTGCCGGGCTCATATATGCTTCGGCTTCTTCTTTGGTGGGGAAGAATGCTATATAGTCGATATAGATTTCTTCGCCATACTCCATATTTCCGCCGGAGTCGCTGCCGTCGTCGCCTTCTTTCCACATCGGGTCGAGGCGAATCCAGTCAACTGTGCCTTCCCAATATGTTTCGGTGAGCGGAGCAACCGATTTATAGTTATTTACCGTTTCGACGTTGGAGTCGGGTATGTAGATTATAGCCGTCTGCCACTCGTCATGATTGGGCTTTATGTTAATGTGCGTGCACTCGGACCCGGTGAGAGAGCGTCCGTTGGTGCTGGCAAACAGCTCGATAGCCGTTGCCGAGCTCTTGTTAAGCACGCGAGCTTTTACCCACCAAATCTGGTTTACGTCAGGCACGGAAAGGTCAATTGAAACATAAGGGTCGTTGCCCGTGGCAGTGAATATGTGGTAAAAGTCCTCCGCTTCCCAAATCAACGTGTTCGCGGGTGCTTTGTTACCCATATACTGCTCGATGTCCGAGTCTTCGCCAAAATCCCAAAGCAGCGTTGGGGTGGGATCGTTGGCCAATACTCCAAATGTCATTGCGGAGACAAGCATGCAAATGATAATCGATACGCTGAAAAGTTTCTTCATGATGACAATTACCAGCCTTCCCCTTAATATTTAAATAATAACTTTAATACTTATATCATAAACAGCAAGTTTTGTCAATAGATGCGAAAACAAAAATTCATAATTTTGATAAAATATTGTATTTTAATTGCAGTCGCGCATGCCGTATATCATCGCAGTCTTCTATTTAACCGGGCATAAAAAGCCCTGTATGGTCGATGTCGAACATACAGGGCAAAGTATTAGCATGAGCTTAGTTTATCTGCAATATGTTAACGCTTTTTCCTTATAAGCTCGAATGCAACACCGGCTGCAAATAAACCGGCTGCAAATGTCAGTGAAATAAAGTCGGCAGTTTGCGGAGCAGGTGTCGTTTCTGCTATATCTTCAGCCTGAGCAGCTTCCTCGGGCTGTTCAACAGCAGCTTCCTCCGCTGCCTGTTCGTCGGTCGCAGCGGCGGCTTCCTCGGCAGCTGCCTTTTCTGCCGGGCTCATATATGCCTCTGCTTCTTCTTTAGTGGGGAAGAATGCTATATAGTCGATATAAATCTCTTCGCCGGGGACCATGTCTCCGCCGGTGTCAAGACCTTCGGGGTTTTCGCTCCACATCGGGTCAAGTCGAATCCAGTCAACCGTGCCTTCCCAATATGTTTCGGTGAGCGGAGCAACCGATTTATAGTTATTTACCGTTTCAACGTTGGCATCGGGTATGTAAATTATTACAGTTTCCCACTCGTTGCTGTTGGGGGTGATGGGGATATGCGTACATTCGGAACCTGTCAAACCGCGTCCGCTTGTGCTGCCGAAAAGCTCAATAGCGGATGCATAGCTCTTGTTAAGCACGCGAGCTTTTACCCACCAAATCTGGTTTACGTCAGGCACGGAAAGGTCAATTGAAACATAAGGGTCGTTGCCCGTGGCAGTGAATATGTGGTAAAAGTCCTGCGCTTCCCATGTGACCGCGTTGGCGGCTGCTCTGCCGCCCATGAACTGCTCGATGTCCGAGTCTTCGCCAAAATCCCAAAGCAGCGACGGCGTGGGATCGTTGGCAAACGCTCCAAGTGTCAACGCAGATAAAAAAATGCAAATGATGACCGAAAATCCAATAGCTTTTTTCATGATGACATTTACCAGCCTTCCCCTTGTTTTATATAAAGTTGTCCATTTATTTATAGCACAAATTATCTTTATTGTCAATAATTAAGAAAGCATAAATTCATAATTTTGAAAGATATTTACTTTAGAACGTTTAGCCGTCTCTATATTTTTCAAAATACTCTAAAACGATCTCCATCCTTTTTTCGAATACTTTATGGTTTTTTTCATAATAAGATGCTATATCGGTGCTCTGCTGTTCCATAAGATACTGCACCCAAAAGGCGGGGCTGTCAAACTGGCCGTATATGTAGCCAAAGTCAAAAACGCGGTTTTCGAACAGCAGGTCCAGGATTTTTATTGAGGTTTCGTCGCGTGTACCCTTCACTTTAAGCGCGACGTCATAATATGCGGGAATGGCCCTCTTATAGCTTTCGGCGCATAAGGCCTCGGTTACAATGCCGACAAACTCGGTATCCGTAACCGACATGGGAACACCCATGGTGTCATGTCCGCCGTCAACCATCGTATAATAGCTTTCCTGTTTCGTGTCCCACTTCGGATACGGGATTATGCCATAATCCGTTTCAAAACTCCTGAGCTCTGTAGACGCAAACTCGAAATAATCCGTATAAAACATAAGTAGGTTGCTTGTAAACATTGTTCGAAATTCGGGCTGCGAATCAAGTCTTGAATTTGAAAATGCACCCTCGTTTTCCCACAGTAAACTGTAAAGCTTTTCATAAATGCTTACAACTTTCTCGTTGAAATAGCTGAAGTCAAAGCTGCCGTCTTTTTGCTTTACCGCTACTTTCTCGCCAAACGCCCAAAGGAAGGTGTTTACCGGAGACCTTGCCCATAAACCGAATCCATACAAGTCATCTATATCTTTTTTCTGATTGTTGTTTATATCGTTGTAAACATTTTTTGTGTACTCCGAAAGTTTATCAAGCGTCCACTCCCCGCCAAGTACAGTGGTGTAAATATCGGGGATACCGAAATCTTCGACAAGCTGCTTGTTAAAATACATTGCATACGTCAATGTAACCGCAGATAAAACAAAATCGCCTATAGCCAAAAAAGCTATATCGTTATATGTTAAATCCTCAACAGTAGATTTTGACCACCACGGTTTTGAAAAATCAATATAATCGACGTCATACCAGTTGAGAAACACGCCGCTTTCCACAACCCAACCGTTATAAATAGCGTGCCCTGCAAACAGTTGATATGCATCGTCTCCGGCCATAACAGCATTTCGCAGCAGAGTGGTCAGCTGACCTTCATTATGCACTTCCGCTTTGATATTCACATTAAAACGGTCGACCACAACCGCATTACGTTCATATATAGCGCTGTCAAGCACATCGCCGGTATCTTCATCGATGACATACAAACTCTCAAACTGGTCTTCGCCTAAAATAACATAGTCGCGTCCGCCAAAGTCTTTATTCGGCAAGCCGTCATCTACATCCATACGAGCTTTCAGCGCGTCTGTCTCGGCTTCGGTTACGCCGTCTTGCGACTGAGCTATTTTTGTGTCATCAGCCCTGCCGCCGCTTGTTTCCGAACATCCAATCGACGCCGTCAAAAAGGAGAGCAATAAAACACCGGCCACTATTCTTTTCATAAACACATCTCCTTGATTTGAACATAATAGTAAATAGACGGGTTTGGCAACATATACATTTTTATTCATTTTATAGCCGATTGCCAATTTTGTCAACCCGGAACCATATATTGTATGTCCAAATCAAGTTACTGCAGTTCGCAGTCGCGTATAAACACAAAAAAAACGCCTGTTTCGACAGGCAATTGTCAAAACAGGCGTTTCTGGTCTGAGTGACTGGACTTGAACCAGCGGCCTCTACCACCCCAAGGTAGCGC
>DGDL01000100.1 GCA_002385415.1 Clostridiales bacterium UBA3953 | reverse complement strand
GGGATCAGCGTGCAAACGAATACCTGAAAATGAACGGCAAGCTGTTTTTTACGACAGGTGACATAAGCATTCTTGATAATGAATGTACAATGGTTATGTTTTTTAATAAAATGCTTATTGCCGATTACCGCCTCGATAATCCTTATGAGCTTGTAAATGACAACAAGTGGACAATCGAAAAAGTGTTTGAAATGTCAAAAGGAATTACAAACGATGTAGACGGAGACGGGAAATTAACACATAATGATATGTGGGGTCTGTCCTGTGCGGACAACGCACCTCATTCGTTCTTTTTCGCTTCCGGCGAACGCATCACGGCTCACGACAGCGATGGAACACTTGAGCTTGTTATGAACACGCCGCGAGCCGTCGAAGTGATTGACAAAGTCATGAACATCTGTTTCAGCGACAGTGTGCTTTCCTATCACACCGCCGGAGCCGGTTTCGATGATGTAAGTAAGATGTTCAATGCCAGCCAAGTGTTGTTTGTAACGTTTGCATTGGTCGATATAAATGCCCTGCGCAACGCCGAGTTTGAATTCGGGATACTCCCGTATCCGCTTTACGACGAAAATCAGAGGGAATACAACTGTCTGATAAGCACCGGGCTTGTTGCGGCGCTTTCGGTTCCGTATAACTGCCAAAATACCGAAGCCGTGGGTGTAACTGTTGAAGCGATGGCATATTATTCTGTAGACACTCTGACCGCAGCGTATTACGACAACGCGCTGAAGACGCGTTATATACGAGACGATGAATCGGGGGAAATGCTTGATATTATATTTGCGTCGCGCGTTTATGACCTCGGGTTTATTTATAACTGGGGCGGTATCGGGCAGTTGATTCAAAATATGTTTTACAGAAAGAGCCCGTATTTCTCTTCGGAATATGCAAAAATAGAGAGCAAGGTAACAGCAGAGATGCAGAAAACAATCGACGCATTTGGCGCGATAAAGTAACTAATATAAATGGGGAGCGTAATTTACTCGTTCCATGCCCATGTTGCCGAGGGATGACAACGGGAAAAAACAGTATCTCTGTATGATCAGGTTAGCCCGGACGTTGCTGGTTTGCGATGGTCTGAGAGCGCATAATCATTACCCTGACGGATACGGCAGCTACTGCGAGCGCTGTTCTATAGCATAATAGAGCAAAAGCACTGCGCATCGTTTACTGATACAAAGCCAAAACTATGGAATTTTAGATTTCTTTAGAAGGGAGCAAGTATTATGTTTGTTGAATGGATGAGGGGCAATAAAGTTATTGAGCTGATAAAGGACACCCAAAGCTATCGTCCCTATCCCAAAGCAACCGAGCGGGAAAAATGGGACAACATTCCGGAAGAAGTGGCAAGCGCCTGTATACAGGGGGCAGAGAAATATCTGGGATTCCAGTGGCCCTCCCTTCCGGCAACGAGTTTTATGGCATACATGAGAACAGGCGACAGAAGAGCTTACGAAGACCGCCATTTCCCGCGAAGAAGAGCTTTGGCAGCCTTGGTTCTTGGCGAGTGTGCGGAGGGGAAAGGCAGATTTATAGACGATATAATTAACGGAATATGGTGTATATGTGAAGAATCGTTCTGGGGAGTGTCCGCCCATAACGGCGTAAGGGCAAACGAACCGCTGCCCGATGTGGAAGACAGATACATAGACCTGTTCGCAGCGGAAACAGCTGGGCTGCTGGCATGGACAAAATACCTTCTGGCCGACGAGCTGAACAAGGTAACCCATCTCATAACCCGCAGGATTGACATAGAGCTCGAAGAGCGCATTAAAGGGCCTTTTATCTCGCGCGAAGATTTTTGGTGGATGGGCACAGTCAGAAAGGACGTAAACAACTGGACGCCATGGATTGTTGCTAACGTAATGAGTGTCTTTCTCTTAAATGAAAATGACCGGATAAGACGCGCCAATGCGATTGAAAAAATGCTCAGGTGTCTTGACTGCTTTGTTAATACTTATCACGATGACGGAGGATGCGATGAAGGCACGTCCTACTGGAATGTAGCGGGCGGAGCTTTGTTTGACTGCCTCGATCAGCTGCATTTGGCTTCCGACGGGAAAATCGATTTCTTTACGAACGAACTGGTGCGCCAAATCGGACGCTATATATATCGCTGCCATATTGCGGACAAATATTTTATCAACTTTGCGGACGGCGGTGCCAAACTCAACATATCAAAAGATATGATTTACCGCTATGGCATGAGAATAAAAGACCCGGATATGATAGCCCTTGCCGTCGGCGTACCGTCGAATGCCGACTTTAGGGCAGAACCTCTCAGGCGGTCGCTTCCGGCTATTTTTAATTATGAAGAGTTTGCAGGTCAGAAGATTCGGCCTCCATATATCGGAGATGTATGGATGGACGGTATACAGGTCATGGTGGCGAGGGAAAAGGAAGGCTCACCCGAGGGGTTATATCTTGCTGCCAAGGGAGGGCATAATGCCGAAAGCCACAACCACAATGATGTGGGCTCCTGCATAATATTCGTGGACGGATTGCCGGGTATAATTGACATAGGGGTAGAAACATACACAAAGAAAACATTCAGTGCTAAAAGATATGAAATATGGACAATGCAGTCGCAGTATCACAATATACCCACAATAAATGGGCAAATGCAGTTGCCGGGAAGACAGTATTCAGCGTCGAATGTCCGGTACAATGCGACAGACGAGGACGCCGTTTTCTCTTTGGATATTCAAAATGCTTATCCAAAAGAGGCAGGGGCTGTATATTATAACCGTACATATCGGATGTATCGAGGGAAAAACGACAAAGCATATATCGATATAACCGATAGCTATGCTTTTGAAAGAGAGAGCAATACAGTAAGCCTAAACTTTATGGTGTGGAAGAAACCGCAGGTATCGGCTGCAGACGGAACAATCAAAGTCAAAATCAACGATGAAACGTCCTTCTGCATGCAATTTGATTCCCAAAGCACAAAAGCGGACATCGAGCATTGTGACACAACCGACGCACGCCTCAGGCAAGCATGGGGAGATGACGGTATATATAGGATAGTCATGACAAAAGCCGTGCCGAAAGAGGGAAGCTTCTGCGTCCGAATTTATAAGGATTGAGTACGGGAGGGGGTTTTAACAGGAAAATTACAATACATGATTTAGCTACATAAATAAACCCGCAGAATCCGTATAGCTTTCATGCATGAATACGGATTCTGCGGGCGCCACGGCACCGCGGTGCCGTGATTTTTTATGTATTTGCAGATGCGCTGTTTATTTTGCCATCACGTCGAGCTTTTTTATAATATCCGTAATATCAGTTGTTTTCTATAAACGATTCGATAAGTTTCTGGAGCTGTTTTTCGCCTCTTTGCTGTACCGAAGCAAAATATGACGCAACCGAGTCGGATTTTTTTGCAAGCAAATCGTCGGCAAAATTGTTGCCATCGATGAAATACATGCGGACGGGATCGTAAACCCGGTTTCTGATTATAAGCTGAACCATTTTTGACGACTGTTCGTCGCGCACGTTCTTGGTGGAAGCGATGACATCATAAAGGCTGGGAGTTATCATATCATATGACGCTGCAGCCATACCGTCGGTTACGGTGCCTATTATATCAAGGTCAACGGCGCTTTTGGGCATGACGACCATTGTACCCGCACCGGAAACGTTTGTAAGATAAGACGGCTGGCTTTCGTCAAATTTGGGAAGCGGCAGCACTCCGTAATCGTCTTCCATATCCCGGAGGAACAACTCTATTTTCTGGAATGTTATGTCGCAGAAATATGCACGCCCCTGCTTGAACAATTTGAATGTACCCTCGTGATCAACCGTTGAGTAATTTGCCTGATTTTCAATGACGAGCTTATAAATTTTATCGTATATGGTCGATATTTTGTCTATATCAAAATCTATAACCGGATAGTCCGATTCGTCTTTTTTGGAAAGATAGCCTCCGGCACCGTAAAACAATGCCGTGCCCGCATCGAACCACAGAGTAAACGAATACAGATCGTCATCTACTTTGATTTCTCCGTCGCCGTTAAGATCGGTGGTAAGCCCTTTGGTAAGAGCTATCATTTTATCGAGTGTCCAGGTGCCGGCAAAAGCATCGTCATACGGATACGCGATATTTTTGTCGTCGAAAAGGTTTTTGTTGAAAAGGATACATTCAGAAGTCAACAGGCAGGTCGGGGAAATGTCGCCGGTTATAAGGAATGACTTGCCGCCTATGGACATATCCGAAATTGCTTTTTGGTCCCACCAAGGTTTGGTGATGTCCATCGACTCTATGCTGTTCCATGGCAGAAGGTAACCGGATACCGCAAGCGAGTATGCTGTCGAGTTGGTCATGTAAAGCGAGTAGGGATTGTCGCCTGCCTGGACATTTCGCTGGATCATCGAGTTTATACTGCCAAAATCGGAATCTTCGGCTGATATTACCACATTAAATGTTTCTTCGATTACAAGATTGCGGCGGTAAACAAGGTCATTGAGCGTCGATCCGGTTTCCGATTCCGCCACGACATCAACATGACGGTTGTCTTGGTTTGTCGATATAATCCTATATTCATATCCGCCAAAGTCTTTTCTCTCAATTGTGGACAGCGCGCTGGTAGTTTCCGCTTCTGTGGTTTGGGCAGCGGTACCGGCGTCAGGGGCGCTGGAATCGGCGGACTTTGCGCAGGAAACAAAAGTGGAGCCAAGTGTTACCAGCGCGAGCAATATAGGCAGAATCTGGTTGCGTTTTGCCGGTTTCATGATAAAACTCCTTCTATTTGTATTTTAAAGGGATGCCTTATTTAATAATATTATTAATCGACCGAAATATCAAGCGGCTGCGGCAGCCTGTCCCATCTGCGTGCATACGCCATGTGAGGGGATGCATTACATGCTACTAAATTTCCACGTCTGCGACTACCATTCTATGGTCTGACGCAACAATCTCGGGGATATCCGAATATGTAACTTTTATATCCTTTGAAACAAATATGTAATCAATTCGACGGTCCGGCTTATCCGAAGGAAAGCTCAATTTAGTGCCCTTAAAATATTCTGCCGTGTCGGTTAGCCGGTCGTATATCGGCGTCAAATTTTCATTGGTCGGCTCCATGTTAAAGTCTCCCATAAGAACATGGGGCAAATTGCACCGGTCCAAAAGTGTTACAGTGGTGGCAACCGCATTCCTTTGCTCACTGTTTGCCAAACCGAAATGGGTGCCGAAAACCACCAATTGCTTTTCGCCTATGTCAACCAATGCCCTCATGATAGCTCTGGATTCATAATATGCATCTTCATCTTTCACCGGCGGATCGGGAATTTTTATAACATCAAATTCGGCAATAGGATGCTTTGACAGCAGCGCGTTACCGTAAGGCAGGTCGGGCTCAAGTTTTATCGCTTCTCCAAACCTGTAATATTCGAAACCGGCTTTATCTGCCAATATTTTAGCCTGATCTGTGTAGTCGGGATGATTTCCTTGGTTTCTAACCTCGTTGAGCACCACAATATCCGCATTTTGTGACTTAATCGCGTTTGCTATCAGGTCAAAATCAATAATCTCCCTGCCTTCTTTTTGAGAGCGCATGTAGTCACGGCAATGCTGAATGTTAAAGTTTAAAAGTCTTATTTTCATTTTTGCCTCCAGATTATATGTAAATTACTGAAAACATCGATGTGCAAAGGCATAAAAAACCGTGGGATTTTTATGCCATATAATGCTTGAAAAATAATTTAGTTTATGATACAATTTAACGCAACGTAGCCAAAATGCACAAATAAACCGCGAAAAACCTGCGCGATAAATAGCAAAATGCATTTGCATGGGAACCAAAGTAGAATTTAATAACAAATATTTTAAAGCTAATAGGAGGGCCTTCATGCTAAAAGACAAAGCACGTGTATTGTCGGCAATTGTTGCAGTCTTGCTTTTTATCGGATCGGCTTTTTCCTGCGCAGGTCAGCCCCAGCAAACCGTTACAGGTGATCCGCATACTGAATCCGCCTCCGCAGAAACGTCGGAAACGTCTATTCTCGACACACTTCCGGAGATAAATCTCGACGGGATTACGGTAAATGCATTGGCGCGCAATAACTCCTGGTGGCAGCTTACGGAAATCAGCGCCCCTGAACTCAACGGCGAAGTTGGCAGCGATGGCAACCCTGTGATAACTGCGGGCAGCGACAGGTTTCTGTCGGTCTATGATAAGGTTGTCTCGCTTTTCTCCAAAAACGATCTGACTATAATCGAATATGAAGGGCAGGCATTTATGGACGGCCGCGCACTGCTTTGCGGGCAGGTTATGGCTTGTGTGCGCCTGTTCCGCCCCATGGAGGACGATTTCGGTATAATCCCCCTGCCGAAATACGACGAAGCGCAGGAAAGATATTATTCTTATGTAATACCTTATGACATCTTTTCGGCTTCGGTGCCGGTTACGGTGAAAGACACGTCGGTGTCGGGCAGCGTGCTCCAGGCGCTTGCGGTGCTGTCAGCCTATTATATCACACCTGCATATTATGAAATCACAATAACAGGCAAGGGACTGCGTGACGAAGAGTCGGCGGAAATGCTTGATATAATACTTGCGAGCACCGTATATGACCTTGCGCGCATGTATGACTGGGGTGCTATTGCATCAGGACTTACGGGCAATATCATCGGGGGCAGGGAATTTGCCTCATATTTTGCGAAACGCGAAAAAGCGGCAACAAAAGCTCTGGATAAAACAATAGAAGTTTTCAAATCAAATAACAACTAAAGCAGCTACAATATGCGCCGGCAGACAGCCGGACTACCGGGGATATTACATATTAATATGAACAGCTAAACCGTCTGCATTATGCAGGCGGTTTTTTTACTGGATTTATGGCGTAACGGGAATAGTTTATTTGGAATATCCATGGTTGTTTAAATCAGCTAATTTCAATAACCCTGCCGGTTCCTATTCCGGTTACATACTGCCGCAATGTATCCGTCAGCATCCCTTCATAATCGTAATGCAGATGCCCTGTAAATATAGCCTTTATAAGCGGCTCGGTTTTTATCAGCTCGGTTGTCTCAAGTGTAATGTCGTCGGCTTTCTGTTGTCTGTAACGATACTCGCTGTAGGAGTTCATAAGCTCTTCGGGCGTTGAGGTCAGATAAGCGCATTCATTGCGTTCCATCGAGATTTTATAAAGCGCCGGCTCAAAAAGCGGGACATGGAAAAATAAAATTATGGGCAGACCGAGCGCGATTTCGGCTAAAAGCGCTTCGAGCTGCGGCTTTTCGAACCTGTAATATGAATTATCGATGGCAACAAGATTTATGCCGTTTATTTTTCTGGCTGCAAACCGTATATCGTTTTTAAACGACTTTTGCACATGCGCAAGGCTTTGGTTTCGGTATTCGGCATCCTCGAAGGCTTCTCCGACATAAAGGCTGAATTCATGGTTGCCGGCAGCGAAAAAGACATCGTTTTCGACGGTAAATTTTCGGGCGCGGTCGAGATTGGCTTCCGAAACAAAGTCAATAAGGTCTCCGGTATGTACAATTACAAGATTGTTTTCGCGCGCATACCGCTCGGCTTCGGAAAGGTAGAGTTCGGCGTTATTAAAATGCCGCGAGCGCTCGGCAGCGAGTTTCAGTTTGCGTTCGTTTTCGCGCCGGTCGGCAAGTGTTAAGTGTGTATCGCCTATATGCAGCAGCCGGAATGGAATGCTGGCGCCAATGTTAATTTGGGTGTTGACAATATTCATGTTTCCGCTTCCTTAAATTTACTTGACCTCTACATTGTAGCCCAGCAAAGATGAAATGTAAAGGTTTATTGATAAAAACATATTATAGGGCTTATTTGAGCCTAATATACCAACATACAATCAGGAAAAAAGCGTTTGTTATGTTTTGAGTTTTTTAAGTTAGTTGTGAAAGATAAAACTGTGGATGTGGCTCCTTTCCTTATTGAGCCAAACCCCGAAAAGAATAAAATCGAAAAAATATCTAAAAAATAGAAAAATATTCAAAATATGCTTGCACTTTCTTCCGGGTGTTGCTGTAATAGGCATGCGAGACAAATTGTAAAATTTTAGACGAGGAGAAAAAATGAAAGGAATACTGAAAC
>DGDL01000076.1:891-10858 GCA_002385415.1 Clostridiales bacterium UBA3953 | reverse complement strand
TGGCCGGCGACGTGTATTCAAACCCCGACTTTGCGGGGCGCTGCGGCTGGTCGATGTATACCGGCGCGGCGGCATGGTATTACAAGGCTGTGCTCGAATACCTGCTCGGCTATGACGAGCGCGAAGGCGGCTTTACAATAACGCCAAAGCTGACCGAAAGCTTCCCGAACTTCACGCTTCAGGTGAACAGACACGGTACGCAGTACACGATTCGGGCCGAGCGAGGCAGCAAAACAGAGTACAAACTGGACGGGAAAATTGTAAACAATTATTTCCCGTTTGATAAAAAGCGACATTTGCTTGAAATAACGGTTGAAATATAACCTGCCGGGTAGTATAATATACCTGATATTCAAACGCTTATTTTAAGTAAAGACGATGCCCGTCGGACAAGCCGGAAAATCGGTCCGGCGGGCGTCTACATACGGAAGGAGTGGTTCCATGCCGCCGGCAAGAATAAAGCTCGCCGACTCTGTGTATCTGAATGTCATAGAGACCGAAAAATTTAAGACAAACTTCATATCGGCGGAGTTTTTCATCCCGCTGCGCGCGGAAACCGCAGCAAAGGCAGCGCTGCTGCCCTCGGTGCTGTTGCGCGGAACGGAGAAATACCCCGATATGGCTGCACTCAATAAGATGTTTGACTACCTTTACGGCTCTCACATATCGCCCCGCAACTATAAACTGGGCGAAACTCATGTTATAGGGTTCTCCTCTTATGTGCTTGCCGACAAATATGCGCTTGAGCCGACGCCGGTGCTTTCACAGCTGCTCGGCGTGCTCGAGGAGGTTATATTCAATCCCGTCACCGACGGCGGCGTGTTCAGCGCCGATTATGTTGAGACCGAAAAGCGCAATCTGTGCGATCGAATCAAATCGCAGATAAACAACAAAAACTACTACGCCGTAAAGCGCTGCCGTGACGAGATGTGCCGCGGCGAAGCCTATGCGGTCTCGGAGCTGGGCGAAGTCGATGACGTGATGGCCATAACGCCCGAGTCGCTTTATGAGTTTTACAAGTGGCTTATAACAAGCACGCGCGTCGAGCTGTATTTCGTGGGAAGCACCGATACGGCAGCGTTGACTTCGCAGCTTCAGGACATGTTTGGCCGCTGCGCGAATACCACGGCTCCCGAGCTTTCGACGCAGGTGATACGAAGTGCAGAGAAATCGAAAGAAGTGATAGAGGATCAGCCGGTCAAACAGGGCAAACTTTCGCTCGGTTTTCGTACAGGCTGCACGCTTTCCGACCGCGATTATCATGTATTTGCCATGTTCCGCGAGCTGTACGGCGGCTCGCCGTCGTCAAAGCTGTTTATGAACGTGCGCGAAAGGCTCAGCTTGTGCTACTACTGCAGCGCAATCGCCGAAGCGCATAAGGGTATCATGATAGTCAGCTCCGGCATAGAAGTATCCAATAAGCAAAAGGCTCAGGACGAGATTCTACGCCAGCTCGAGCTGACAAAGGCGGGCGAAATCACCGAGGCCGAGCTTGTGGCTGCGCGAAATTCGCTTATAAACGGCTATCGCGAGCTGTACGACGACGCAAATTCGCTGAAGTCTTGGTACACCTCCCGAATGCTTGCCGGACGAGACGACTCGCCCGAGGACGCGGCAGCCGCACTTCAGACCGTCACCGCTGCGGATATAGCGGAAATGGCAAAGCGAGTTACCCTTGATACCGTATATTTCCTGAACGGAACGCTTAAGCCCGACGAAGGGAGCGATGAACAGTGAACGGCAGCACGATAAAAGTTAAGGAAAACGCCGCAATTGGCGAAAAGTATTACTATATAAAGCATAAAAGCGGGCTTGACATATATGTCATACCGAAAAAGCTGTCCACCTATTACGCTATGTTCGGAACCAAATACGGTTCTGTACACAATAAATTCCGCATCAAAGGCGAAGAGGAATACACCGAGGTGCCTGACGGCATAGCCCACTTCCTCGAGCATAAAATGTTCGAAAACGAGGACGGGGTTGATACGTTTGCGAGATTTGCCGAGACGGGCGCGTCGGCAAATGCCTATACATCGTTTCTTTGCACAATGTATCTTTTCTCGTGCACAGACAATTTCGACGAGTCGCTTGAGATACTGCTCGACTATGTAACTAAACCGTATTTTACCGAACAGTCGGTTCAGAAAGAGCAGGGCATCATCGCGCAGGAAATCCGCATGGGCGAAGACAACCCGGGACGTGCGCTGCTTTTCGGGATGCTGCGCTCAATGTATAAAAACCACAATGCACGAATAGACATTGCCGGTACGGTTGAGTCTATTGCGAAAATCGACCATCACCTGCTCTATAAATGCTACAATACGTTTTACAACCTCGGAAACATGGCGCTGTGTGTCAGTGGTGATGTAACACCGGAGCAGGTGATTGCGGTTGCCGATAAAGTACTTAAACCTCAGGAAACACATGAGGTAGAATGTGTACAGTATGAGGAGGAGCCGCAGGTTTACAGGCCCAGGTTCAGCCGCAGAATGCAGGTTGCAAAACCGCTTTTCGCTATCGGAGTCAAAGATGTCGAACTTTCGGAAGACCCGTATGAGCGCATGAAGAAAAACGCGGCAATGACGGTGCTTGTAAATATGCTGTTCGGCCGCGCAAGCGAGTTTTTCAACGAGCTTTATAAAGAGGGCCTTATATCTCAAAACTTCGGCGCATGGCATGACCACAATCACAGCATGTCGCTTGTATGCATACAGGGCGACTCTGATCAGCCCGAAAAAGTTTACGAGCGGTTCGTCGAATATATAGACAAAATGAAGCGCGAGGGACTGTCTGCAGATGACTTTGAACGCTGTCACAGAGTTATGTACTCGAGCTATATAAAGGGGTTTGACAGCACGGCGGAAATAGTCAACAATTTCCTTGGCAATTTTGTGTTCGAGGGCGGCGACATGCTCGATTACGCCGATATCATCCGCGGCCTCGATTTCGACTATACGTCGGCGGTATTTAATACGGTGTTTGAGGACACTCACTATACACTTGCCACCGTCTTGCCGCTTGAGGAATCGGAAAAGGTATGAGCTCTCGAAACCTTGAAAGCTATATTTCGTTCCCGGGATTGGGTATCGGTGAATTTAAAATAAACTCGGCTGCGTTTCGGATTGGCAGCTATGAAATCGTTTGGTATGGAATCTTAATCACGCTCGGCATCGTTGCGGCGGTAAGCTATGTATTGTATCGCTCGCGTCAGGAGAAGGTTAAGTCCGACGACGTGCTCGACCTTGCGATATATGTAGTGCTTGCAGGGTTCATAGGCGCGCGGCTGTACTATGTAATGACTAATCTGTCGCTATATATAGGTGATACGCTTGGCGACACACTTTACAACATGGCTGCAGTTTGGAAAGGCGGACTTGCCGTATACGGCGGTATAATCGGCGGTTCCGTCGCCGCGGCGATATTTATTAAAATCAAAAAACTCAAACTGCTTCGGATTTTCGATATGCTTGGCCCGGCTACAATGCTCGGTCAAATAATTGGGCGCTGGGGCAACTTTATGAACGCCGAAGCATTTGGCGAGGAGACAACCCTGCCATGGCGGATGGGCATACGCAACAGATTCCATCCCGAAACCATATATGTCCATCCCACATTTTTGTACGAGTCACTGTGGAATCTGCTCGGTTTTATAATTATAAACATGCTCTATAAGAAAAAGAAGTTTGACGGGCAGATTTTGCTGATGTATATTTCATGGTATGGTTTCGGCCGCATGTTCATAGAGGGCTTGCGCGTCGACAGTCTGTATGTAGGCAGCGTGCGCATCTCGCAGTTTGTTGCTTTCGTATCGTTTGTGGTAGGGACGGCGCTGCTTGTTGTGATGCTGGCCCTGGCGCGCCGCGGCAGATTTGCTCCGACCGCATTTATGGAGGCGGCGGCAGGCGGGGCAGGTTCGGCTGAAGATACGGCAATCGAAAGCGACGCCGACGCAAGCGGCAGCGGCGCAGGCGAACCTGAAGGCGAAACTGCCGAAAGCTCGACCGGACCCGACGCAGACGATGAATCCGATGACAACCAAAGCTCGAGTGACAGCCAAACGGAAAATAATGACGGCGGAGAGAGTGGCACAGATGGCAAAGATAATTGACGGAAAAGCGATTTCGACACAAATTCGGGCCGAGTTGCGCGATGAAATCTCGAAAATGAGCACAAAGCCCGGTCTTGCGGTTATACTTGTCGGCGACGACATGGCTTCCCATACTTATGTAAGAAATAAAAAGGCGGCGTGCGAAGAGGTCGGCATGTATTCGGAGGTTCACATGCTGCCCGCCACGGCGACGCAGGACGAGCTGCTTGAGCTGGTGGACAAGCTCAACCGCGACGACAAAATCCACGGCATACTCGCGCAGCTCCCGCTGCCCGCCCATCTTGACGAGGCGATTGTAATTGACAATATTGACCCGGCAAAAGACGTGGACTGCTTTCACCCCTACAATGTGGGCAAACTGATGATAGGCGACCCAGTTTTCCTGCCCTGCACGCCGGCGGGAATAATGAAGCTGCTTGAGCGCTCGGGAATAGACGTCGCCGGCAAGCGCTGTGTGGTCGTGGGACGCTCAAATATTGTCGGAAAGCCGATGGCAATGATGCTTTTACAAGCAAACGGCACGGTTACGGTTTGCCACTCAAAGACGCAAAACCTTGCCGATGAGTGCCGGCAGGCAGAAATTCTCGTTTCGGCCGTAGGGCGTGCTAAATTCATCACCGCCGACATGGTATCTCCCGGCGCGGTTGTAATAGACGTGGGCATGAACCGCGACAGGGACGGAAAGCTCTGCGGAGACGTTGATTTCGCGGGCGTCGAGCCCAAAGCGTCGCATATAACTCCGGTTCCGGGCGGAGTCGGCCCGATGACAATTACAATGCTGCTTTCTAATACCCTTACGGCGGCAAAGCTGCGTATCTAATGCTTGTGTAATTTTGTGAACTTGAAACAAGCCTGATACAAAAAACAAACACTTGGCCGGGGGCAAATGCTCCCGGCCTGCACATTACCGTATCGGAGAGACACCAGTGAACACCCGACTGACTTTCAGACAAGGCATTATAGATGCCCTGCCTATTTTTTTCGGATATTTTTCGGTCTCGATAGCGTTTGGCATTCTTTCCGCTACGCGGGGCGTGCCTGTTTGGCTTGCGACGGCGGTTTCGATGACGGCGTTCACCGGCACCGGCCAGTTTGTATGGATTGACCTTATTGCCTCAGGCGCGGCGATAATAGAGACCCTTCTTACAATGCTTGTGATAAACGCGCGATATTTTCTGATGTCGCTGTCCTATTCGCAAAAGCTGCCGGCAAATATGACGCTGTGGCAGCGGCTTGTCGTGGGATTTGGCAATACCGACGAGGTTTTCGCCATTGCGATGACGCGGGACGAGCCGCTGAACTTTAAATACCTGCTCGGGCTTATTTTATGTTCATATTGCGGTTGGATAAGCGGTACAGCGGTCGGCGGGCTTGCAAGCGGCATAATTTCTGACACAATACTTTCCGCACTCGGGATTGCACTGTATGCGATGTTTATAGCGCTCGTAGTGCCGCCGGCCAAAAAGTCAAAACCTGTGCTTGCCGTTGTGCTTGGCGCGGCCGCGCTTAACACCGTGATGAGGTTTATTCCTTTCCTCGAGTTTCTGGGCGACGGCTGGCTGGTAATAGTCAGCGGAATTGCGGCGGCTGCAATAGCGGCGGCCGTCTTCCCGGTGAAAGAGGAAAGCGAAACGGAAGCCGCGCCGGATGAAACGGAACATGAGGCGGAAAATATCAGGAAAGGGGCGGCGGTTAAATGAATGCAAAGCTTACATATCTGCTTGCTTCGGCAGCGGTCACCGCGGCAGTAACATATCTCGTGCGCGTTATACCGCTTGCGGTTTGGCGCGGAAGATTTAAAAATGCGTATATACGCTCGCTGTTTACTTATGTGCCGTACGGTGTGCTTGCGGCGCTGGTGTTTCCCGGCGTGCTTTTCAGCACCGAATCCATGATCCCGGCGGTTGTGGGAGGTCTGACGGCGCTCGGTCTTTCGCTTGCGGGCGGAAAGCTGCTGCTTGTCAGCGGAGCGTCGGTTGCCGCAGTGCTGCTGACAGGGCTGATATTACGGATTTTTTAACGTGTTGACAAAATATTTTTATTTGTTATAATAAAACTGGAATATATAGTATGGACGGTTGCGCCGTTGAAGGTTTTGTTTTTATCGGACACGCATCTGTGTCACATATCTTGGTACGGCTGGGACTCGAGGGCGCGCATGGAAAAGCTTGTGTGCGACCTGCGAAAAGAATATGAGCGCGAGCCGTACGATGCCATTTTAATGCTCGGCGACTATTCGCTCGACTATTGGGAAGTCGGGCCGCTATACGGCTCATATTCAAACGGAGGGGTAAGCAACACAGCGGCATTTATCGAAGATTATGTGTCGCAATTCCCTTGCCCAACCTACTTAATACCCGGCAATCACGAGCAATATACGCACGAAGACTGGGAGAAAATCACCGGAGCAAAACGCAGCTTTGCCGTAAATGTTGGCGACTGCGTGTTTGTGATGCTCGACAATTTCGGTGAAAACTTAAATGCCCCCGTGCATAATCACGGGACATATTCTTTTTCGGACACCGATTTTATTTTCAGAACGATAGAGCAAAACCCCGGTAAAAAAGTCTTTTTATGCGCACACCATTTTGCGCTTGAACACGAACGCGACGAGTTTAAACGCCTGGTTCGCGAAACGGACGCAATAGTGGCAATGTTTGCCGGGCACACGCATAAATCCGATATTATATGTGCCGGGGACGAGTACGGCGGCAAGCTGCTGTGCCGCACCGGTAACTATTCGTATTCGTCGATGCCAAACCCTGCCGACTCGATGTGGGGCTGGCGAGAGCTTGTCGCTGTGGGCGATGAGCTTACAACGGCGTATGTCGTGCCCGAAAGCACGGTCGATTTCGGCGCCGGTAAAGTTACCGTCCCATTTCACCGTCAGGACGCGGCGGAGCTTGCCTGACGGGCAAAGCGCGCATTAATGCAGCACCGCGCCGCGATCCGGCGCGTTTTTTTATCGTAGATCACATTAACATTATTTTTACATCCCGGTGCCGAGCGGCAGAAAAACGCCGGCACAAACCTGTAAACGGAAGATTTTTAATGCAGTCACATATAAATATAAAGGACACAAATCTTAAACGCTATTATTCGGCCGACATCGCGGTGGTCGGAGCCGGCCACGCCGGCATAGAAGCGGCGCTTGCCGCCGCAAGGCTGGGTCTGAATACCGTGCTGTTTACGCTTAACCTCGACGCTGTGGGCAACATGCCCTGCAATCCCTCGATAGGCGGCACCGGCAAAGGCCAGCTTGTATTCGAGCTTGACGCGCTTGGCGGCGAGATGGCCCGCGTCGCGGACATTGTGACCCTTCAGTCGCGCACGCTCAACCAAAGCAAAGGCCCGGCGGTACATTCAAAACGGGTACAAGCCGACCGCGACATGTATAAAAAGATAATAAAGTCGGTGCTCGAAAATCAGCCCAACCTGCTTTTGGTGCAAGCCGAGATAACAGAGCTTGTCACAGAGCCGACATCAGACGGCCGGCACAGGGTTGTCGGACTGCGCACTCGGTTCGGCGCCGAATGGAGCGTCCGTGCGGTGATTATATGCACCGGCACGTTTATGGAGAGCCGCATATTCGTCGGTGACACGGTGTTTCCTTCGGGCCCGGACGGTATGCTGCCGGCGATAGGCTTCTCGGACTCGCTGAAAGCAGCCGGCATCAGTCTCATGCGTTTCAAAACCGGTACCCCTCCCCGCATCCATGCGGATACGGTCGATCTCGAGCGGCTTGAAATCCAATACGGCGAACGGTACATCACTCCTTTCTCCACGCTTACCGACGAAAAGGAGCTCAACTCGCGCGAGCAGATACCCTGCCGCATAGTTTATACCAACGAAAAAACCCACCGGATAATACGAGACAATCTGCACCGCTCGCCGCTGTATTCGGGCGTTATAGAGGGTGTCGGCCCGCGCTATTGTCCAAGCATAGAAGACAAGGTCGTGCGGTTTGCCGACAAGGAGCGCCACCAGCTGTTTGTTGAGCCCATGGGGCGGGACACAAAAGAGATTTACCTCCAGGGCTTTTCGTCTTCGCTGCCGGAAGATGTGCAGATAGAGATGCTGCACTCGCTTGAAGGGTTCGAAAACGCACGCATGACGCGCTCGGCATACGCCATTGAGTACGACTGCGTCGACCCGACTCAGCTTTATCCAACGCTTGAATTCAAGCAGATAGAAAACCTATATGGAGCGGGCCAGTTCAACGGCACCTCGGGCTATGAGGAAGCCGCGGTACAGGGTCTTGTCGCGGGAATAAATGCCGCACGCAAGCTGAAAGGCCGGCAGCAGATAGTGCTCACGCGCGAGTCGAGCTATATAGGCATGCTTATAGACGACCTTGTCACAAAGGGGACAAACGAGCCCTATCGCGTTATGACCTCACGTTCGGAATTCAGGCTGCTGCTCAGGCAGGACAATGCATACGACCGGCTTGCCGCCATCGGCCGGGAGGTCGGTCTGCTTTCGGAGGAGCGGTATAAGGCCTATCTCGAGCGGGCCGAGCTTGTTGAAAAAGAACGCAAGCGCTTTGAGACCACGACTATAAAGCCGTCGCCCGAGCTGAACGAGCTGCTTGTGTCGCTCGGCGGCAATCCTTTGACAAACCCGGTAAAACTGGCGGATCTCTTGCGCAGGCCTTCGATAGACAGCCAGCTGCTTGCGCCGTTTGACCCGACACGCGGCGAACTTCACCCAGCATTGCGCAGAAAAGCGGAAATAGAGCTTAAATACGAAGGATATATAAAGCGGCAGATTGCCGAAGCCGAGCGCATGAAAAAGCTTGCCGAAAAGAAGCTGCCGCGTGATTTCGACTATTCGGTTATAGAGGGGCTAAGCCTCGAGGCAAGGCAAAAGCTCAACAAAATCAAACCGGCCGATATTGGCCAGGCGTCGAGAATCAGCGGCGTTTCGCCTGCGGACATCGGTATTTTGCTCGTTTGGTTTAACATTAAATAGTCGCGTCCCATACCGCCGGCGCGTGTGGGATGCGCCGACAGCCGACATGCCGCGATTTCGGTTGCGACTTCAAAGTGTGACAACAAATAAGTAGCGGAAGATAGATTGGATATGGGTATTGCGATGAGTTTGGAAGAAAATTTAAATTTAATTAATGAGACGCTCGACTCTAACGGTATAAAGCTCAGGGAGAGCGCCGACGTGCTTTTAGCGCGTCTTTCAGAGCGGCTTATCGCGACAAACGAACTTGTCAACCTTACCTCGATTGATACGCCGGAGGGTGTGGCACTTCTCCACTTTGCCGACTCGCTGACACTGCTCCCGTACCTTGAACCCGGCGAAACCCTGCTGGATGTGGGCAGCGGCGCGGGCTTTCCCGCGCTGCCCATAGCGATTGCCATGCCAGATGTGCGCGTAACGGCGCTTGACGCGACACAGAAGAAGATAGCGTTTGCCGCCGACGCGGCGGTCGATCTTGGGCTGCGCAATTTTTCAGCGCTTTGCGGGCGGGCTGAGGAACTTGGCGCCGGGCCGCCATATCGCGAGCGCTATGACGTGGTGACCGCGCGCGCGGTCGGCAAACTGAACATACTGTGCGAGCTTTGTTTACCGTTTGTTCGCGTGGGAGGCCGATTTATCGCCATGAAAAGCCTTTCGGCCGCCGAGGAAATAGCACAAGCTCGACAAGCGCTGACAGAGACCGGAGGAGAAATTGCGGAAAATATAACTCTAACACTACAGGGCGAGGATGAGGAGCTTACGCGCAATTTGATTATAATACAAAAAATAGCACCTACACCTAAAATTTATCCGCGCCGATACTCTCAAATAACCAAAAATCCGTTATAACGGGAGTTTATCGCAGAGTACGCCCAAAACCCTGTC
>DGDL01000076.1:534-727 GCA_002385415.1 Clostridiales bacterium UBA3953 | reverse complement strand
GAAATAGGCCTCTGTGATATGATTTGATTACATACTAAAAATCACGGAGGTAAAATTATGATCAGCGGAGTAGATACTGTATATGAAATTGCATGCGACGCGATAGTCCCAAACCCTTCCCAGCCGAGAAGAGAATTTGACGGCGAGGCGATTGCGCGTCTTGCCGACAGCATCGCACAGTACGGTATTCTTC
>DGDL01000076.1:0-324 GCA_002385415.1 Clostridiales bacterium UBA3953 | reverse complement strand
GCATCGCACAGTACGGTATTCTTCAGCCGCTTACGGTGCGCCGCTCGCCGGAAGCCGAAGGCAAGTTCGAGCTTGTGGCGGGAGAGCGCAGGCTGCGGGCGGCAAGACTGATAGGACTCCAAAGTGTGCCCTGCCTGATACTCGACATCGATGGGCTGCGCTCGGCAGAGCTGTCGATTATTGAGAACATACAGCGGGAAAACCTGAACATGTTCGAGGAAGCCGCGGCAATAGCGGAACTTATTTTCATTTACAAGTACACGCAGGAGCAGGTGGCTCGCAGGTTGTCCACAAGCCAGTCGTATGTGGCAAATAAATTGAGAC
>DGDL01000053.1 GCA_002385415.1 Clostridiales bacterium UBA3953 | reverse complement strand
AGATGTGTATAAGAGACAGACAAAAATTAGATACAGATAAAAAACATAAAATGGTAAAACATATCTCTTAACGACAAATTATATGTTTATCATAAACAATATAAAAGCTATATAGATACGATATTATCGATATTGTGTTACCTATTGACGTGTATGTCGAATAATAAATATTCTTGTCGATGCGAATAATAATCCGCAATATGCTTTGATTAACTTTTCAATGAAGTTTCATGCATATATCTTTTTTACAAAAATGTAAATTGTGAATATTCAATGTATATTTGCATTGAATGAAGCGGTTTTACGCGCAACTGCCTGCCGCCGCAATATCTGCGAGCGTGTTTAGCTTATGGAATAACACATAAGTGGAAGGGTGTTTCATAAATTGCTTAACAATATTGGAGCTGAAATTCTCATAAAAGGGCTTGATGCCCTCTGGATGAGACAGCGCGTTATTTCAAACAACATTGCAAACGCAACAACCCCAGGTTATAAAAGCAAGTCGGTTGAGTTTGAAAACGTACTGAAATCGGTTTTAAATAGAGACAACATCGACAAAGGCACGCTTGAAAGAGCGGCAAGCAAACTCAACCCCGAACTGGTCGAACGCGACTGGATTTCGGACAGCGAGGACGGCAACAATGTCGTGCTCGACAAAGAAAATATCGAGCTTGCAAGAGCGCAGCTCCAGTATAGCGCACTGGTTACTGCCCTTAACGCTCAAATCAGCAGATTAAGGTACGCCATCACCGGCGGTCATCAGTAACTTTTGAACAGGAGAAAACTGCAATATGGCTTTTCTAAGTTCGCTGAACGTTGCGGGCTCGGCTTTGACCGCGCAGAAGCTTAAAATGCGGGTGACAGCCCAGAACCTTGCAAACTCCGATACGACGGCAGCCGGCGGTGCATACGTTAAAAAGCGCGTTGTGTTTGCCGAAAGAAGAGTGCCCGCCGATTTTAAGTCAAGGCTGAGTGAAGCCGAAAAAGAAATAATGTCGTATGGCGGGGTCGTGGCTGTGGCGATAGAAGAGGACGCCGATGCTGCGGTCATGGAATATGACCCGGACCACCCGGCGGCAAACGCACAGGGTTATGTGCAGCGCCCGGGTATAGATACAACCGAAGAAATGATAAGCATGATAGAAGCATCGCGCATGTATGAAGCAAATATCACTGTCTTCAATGCGATTAAAGGCATGGCCCAAAAAGCGCTCGAAATAGGAAAATAGCGATATTATAAAATGAAGCGAGGGTTAAGACAATGGCGGTAAAGCCCGTGACAGGCGCTTTAGCAGAATCGATTGCACAAAAACATAACACCCAAAGTACGAGAGAGCCGGTTATTCCCTTCAAGGAGTTTTTTGATGAGGCGATCAATAACGTCCGGCAGACTGAAGCTCAGGCTCAGATTGACGCAGTTCGCGCTGTAGCCGGAGATATGGACGACCTTCATACGCTTACGATAAACATTGCGAAAGCCGACCTTGCGCTTTCCCTGCTTATCGGAGTGCGCAACAAGGCGCTTGAAGCATATAACGAAATCATGCGAATCTCGATGTAGCGATAGCGGCACCCAGAAAAACAAAAATCGGTAATTTCACCGCCGGTAAATTTTTATACCGGCTGTGTTTGTGACTATAAATACATACAATGAACAAATCAAGCAAATAGATGAATACATCGATTTCAGGAGCTGTTTCACAGCTCGTTTCCGCGTTCAAAAAACTGAGCAAAGGCGCGAAAATAGCGATATTTTCGTTTCTAGGAGTTTCCGTTGCCATAGCCATTATTTTAACCGCGGTTTTAAACAGCAGTAAATACACGGTTTTATACAGGGGGCTTTCTTCGGCTGAAAGCCTTGAAATATTAAGGCTGCTCGACGATATGGGAGTGGACACCAAAGTTGAAAGTGACGGCTCCATTCTTGTGTCCAAAGACAAGGCGCCTGCCATTAAAATGCAGCTTGCTACCGAAGGGTATCCTAACAGCACGCTTAGCTATGATTTGTTTTTGGAAAAATCGGATCTGCTGACAACAGATTACGAGCAAAGAAAGCTTTACATATTCCAGCTTCAAGACAGGCTTCAGGAATCAATCGAGACGCTGCAAGGAGTGAAGAGCGCCATAGTAACGCTCGGCATCCCGGAAGAAAACCCCTATGTGCTAAAAAGCGAGAAAGCCGATATTACAGCGTCGGTGGCGCTTCAGCTTTATTCAAACGCACAGCTCACTCCAAAACAAATAAGAGGCATAGTTTTACTTGTCGCAAGAAGCATTCCCGGTCTTGCCGAAGAAAATGTGGTCGTTGTTGGCGAGGACGGGCAGCAGCTCAATGCAGGGCCCGGTTTTGATTCCGCAGATATTGGCTCCAAAATCGAAACGATAAGTGAGCTAAGCAAAATATTCGAGGAAAAGATCAAGTCATTCCTCGAGCCGGTGTTCGGCAAAGACGGGCTGAGCGTGTCGGTAAATGTCGTGGTGGATTTTAACCGCACGACAAGTGAGGAGACAAGTTATGCGCCGGTGATAGGCGACAGCGGCATCATTTCATGGGTTGAAAGACATAGCGAGAGCAGCGGGGATACAGGCAGCCAAGATGAAGTTCCCACATATTCAGAAGCCGAGGACCCCGGAGATGGCGGGGGCACCGAGACGTCAAGCAGCTACAGCGCTCAGTATTTGGTAAACCAGCTGATAAAGCAGATATATGACGACGGCGGGAATATTACCGACATGACCGTCGCGGTCATAATAAATGCCGCGGATATGTCCGACGAGGAGATGGCCAAGTACAGAGAGCTTGTCGCCTTCAGTGCGGGAGTTCCGGTCGAAAATGTCGCGTTGACTTACTCGAGATTCCTCGGCCGAGATACTGTATATCCGATTCCGGTTACAGAGGATGAAGAGCCGGATGCTGTTTTCGGCATTATCGACAGAAAAATGCTCATAATCATCGGCATGTCCGGTCTCGGACTGCTTTTGCTGATAGTTGCTATTACTATAATTGTAAAAGCTATAAAGAATAAAAAGAAAAAACAGCAGCTAGCTGAAATCGAAAAAGAGATTAAGGTACAAGAAGAAAAGAAAGACATGCCGGGAGAGATAGTGCTCAACGAAACTCGCGAACAGGCTTTGAAGCGGCAGATAACAGAATTCGCTTCAGTGAACGCAGAAACGGTAGCCCAACTGCTCAGAGTGTGGATCAAAGAGGATGAAGGCAGATGAGTCCCAGAGTTGAGAAGCAGACCTCCGCCCTCAGAAAAGCGGCGACGGTTGTAGTATCGCTTGGGGTTGAAACCGCATCCGAGGTTTTCAAGTATCTTCACGAAGACGAGATTGAAAAGCTGACAACCGAAATCGCGACAATGCCCGCGCTTTCGGCGGATGAGGTTGAAACCACAATGGAAGAGTTCTACAATCTGTGTCTTGCGCAGACCTATATTATCGAGGGCGGAATAGAATATGCGCGCGCAATACTCGAAAAATCCCTCGGTGTTACCGCTGCGACGACTATTATAAATAAGATAGCAAAAGCTCTTCAGGTAAAGGCCTTCGATTTCATTTATAAAATAGATCCCAAACAGCTGCTGATAATACTTCAAAACGAACATCCCCAAACTATCGCGCTTATATTGTCATACTGTACGCCCGACCAGGCATCGGCCATACTTAGCGAGTTGCCGCGTGATGTGCAGATTGATGTTGTCGAGCGCGTTGCAAAGATGGACAGTACCTCACCCGAGATTATAAGAGATGTAGAAAGACTCATCGAACGCAAACTGCTTTTGAGCGAATCGGTGGACATGACAGAGATTGGGGGCAAGAAATTTATTGCCTCGGTGCTCAATTCGACGGACAGAGGCACCGAAAAGTATATCATGGAGGAGCTTTACAAAAAGGATCCGGTTCTCAGCGAGGAGATTCGCAACTGCATGTTTGTGTTCGAAGATATAGCGCTGCTTGATCCGATTGACATTCAAAAGCTGCTGCAGAATGTGGACGTCGCCGACCTTACCGTTGCGCTTAAGGGCGCAAGCATGGATATAGTCGAGGCCTTCTATGATAACATGTCTACCCGCATGAGGGAAACGGTCGAAGAAGAAACCAAATACCTGCGCGGTGTGCGCCTGTCGGACGTTGAAGAAAGACAGCAGAAAATTGTCAATATCGCAAGAAAGCTTGCCGATCAGGGTGAGATACATATCGTCAGGGGACGGAAGGATGATATAATTGTCTAACCTTATCAAGGTGTCTCAAGTTAATGTCGAAGCCGCAAGTGTCATGTACTCGGCTCCAAAAAAAGAAAAAAGCGAAGCGACCGTTAAAGTAGTGAATAGTCCGTCGCCCGGGGAGATTATTAGCGAAGCAAAGCTTGCGGCGCGAGCGATAATCGAGAGCGCAGAGGCCGAAGCTGAGGAGATCCGAAGGCGCGTTAAAGAGGAAGCCGCGACGCTTCTTGCCGAGGCGAGGATGAACGGCTACAAAGAGGGCTTAGAGCAAGGCCGCGTAAAAGCGCAGCTTGAAGCCAAGCAATCGCTGGACGAAATAAAAGCGCTGATGGAGCGGCTTGACGGCGAAAAGGAGTCGCTTTTAGCCCAAACCAAAACCGATACGATTGACCTGGCTTTCACGATTGCCGAAAAAGTGTTGGAGCAAAGGCTTGTAGCAGACAGGAAAATGTTTCTGAAACTTTATGAAAAGGCCGTGAAAGATATAAATGCAGAAAACTGGGTCAAGATTTCGGTCTCAAAACAGGAAATAGAGTTTGTAACCCGACACAGCGAATATCTCTTGTCGATGGTCAAAGGCGCAGAACGGCTTGAAATAGAGGTTTTGGAAGATGCTCCGCCCGGAACCTGCATTGTCGAGACGAGTGAAAAAATTGTCGACACCGGAATCCACACACAAATCGGCATGCTGCGCGACGCGGTTTTCACAGCATAAAATCGCTGTGCCGCGAGCCGTAAAGGGGTCGAAAGCTTGTTTCAAGAGATAAAACAGATAATTTATAACACCGATACGGTATCGGTAAAGGGAAAAGTCGATAAAATCGTCGGCATGGCTATCGAAAGCACGGGGCCGGAGGCCGATATAGGAACAGTTTGCAAGATATATAATTCCAAAAATTCGGGGTACATAAGGGCAGAGATTGTCGGGTTCAAGGATGACAGAGTGCTGCTTATGCCCTATGACGACCTTACCGGTATTGTGAAGGGAAGTGTAGTCGAGTCAACCGGAGACACGCTCAAAGTGCCCGTCGGGGTGGGGCTTGTTGGTCGAGTGATCGACGCGTTTGGCAATCCCATAGACGGCAGGGGCGAAATTGACGCCGAGACATATTATCCTGTGCAGGGCACACCGTCGAATCCGCTGCTGCGGCCGCAGATAAACGAGCGTATTACGATGGGAATAAAGGCGATAGACTCGCTGCTCACCTGTGGCAAAGGCCAAAGGATGGGCATATTTGCGGGTAGCGGTGTGGGTAAAAGCACGCTGATGGGCATGATTTCGCGCAATATCGAAGCCGATGTCAACGTCATAGCGCTGGTAGGTGAGCGCGGCCGCGAAGTCAGAGGCTTTATAGAAAACGACCTGAAAGAAGAGGGTATGAAGCGCACAGTGCTTGTTGTCGCGACCTCGGACCAGCCGGCAATGATGCGCCTGAACTGCGCATATACTGCCACGGCAATTGCAGAGTATTTTAAAGACCAGGGCAAAGATGTTCTGCTCATGATGGACTCGCTGACGCGTTTCGCGATGGCAAAACGCGAGACCGGTCTTTCGATAGGCGAGCCGCCGGTGGCAAGAGGTTACACGCCCTCGCTTTATGCGGTGCTTCCCAAGTTGCTTGAACGCACCGGTAAATTCGAGCGCGGCTCGATAACCGGAATTTACACGGTTCTTGTTGAAGGTGACGACGTAAACGAGCCTATTTCGGACACGGTCCGAGGCATACTCGACGGGCACATAGTGCTCTCGCGTAGCTATGCAATGCGAAACCATTATCCGGCAATCGATATTCTCGCAAGCGTAAGCCGTCTCATGACCGAGATTGTTCCGCAAGAGCACCTGCAAATGGCCTCTAAAATCAGAGGCACGCTGTCGGCATATTACGAAAACTACGATTTAATTAATATCGGTGCGTATAAAATGGGAACCAGCCCCGAAATCGACCATGCGATACAGAACATAGACAAAATAAACAGTTTTTTAAGGCAGGGAATTGACGAAAAATTTACCTTTGACCAGACAATAGCGCTGATGCAGGAGCTGGTCAGTTAAAATGCAATGCGTCGGAGGCACTGCAGGTGAAAAGATATAAGTTTTCACTTGAAAAAGTACTCAAGTACAGGGGGCACCTGCAGAAAAAAGAACAGGATGCCCTTGCACGGCTTCACGCGGAACTCAACAGCCTTCTTGATGAGGAAAAAGAGCTTGTCAGCCGGTATGAAAATGCCAAGCGCGAGTATGAAAGACTGTCTGCAGCCGGCATGAGGGTGATTGATACGGCCGTAATGCTAAATCATATAGAAAGCATACGAAAGCAGATAGTGCTTCAAAAAGCGAAAATCAGCGAAAAAGGGCTGGAGATTGAAAACCAGACAAAGATACTCGTCGCTGTAACCCGAGAAAAGAGGACGGTTGAAAAACTGCGGGACAAAAAGCTTGAAATTTATCGAAACGAGAAGAGCAAAAAAGAAGAAAAATTCATAGAGGATTTTATAGCCAACAGGAAATCAATTGCTATATAAGCTTTTAGGAAAGGAGGTGCAGTTGTGAGAGCGGCACAGGTTTTACAGGGGCGCGAGGCATTCTCCCAGCCTGCTCAGGCGGCAAATGCGCAGAAGTCGAGCTTTGGAGCGTCGGAGGATTTTATGAGCCTTTTTTTGACGCTGACGGCAAAAGCAGCCGAAGGCGAGCCGCAACCCGCGAGCGAAAGCGAGGCGTTTTCCAGCGGAGAAGGGCTTTTTGGCCGGCCGGCATCGGACGAAGCGAAGGGTAAAGGCAACGATAGCCTGCCTGCGGATGTTGCGGCAGCGATAGGCGGACTTGCGTTTGCGGCGCCGGTGCAATACGCCGATGTGCTGCAAAGCGAAGCTGCGGGCGATGATTTAGCCGGGATGGCAGGCGCAAGGAGCGTGGCTGCCGAGTTTCCTGCCGGCGCGGCACATTTGCCACATGAGCTTTCGGCACACGCCGATAGCGGCACAGCGCCGGACGCTTGGGACAAGGGGTTTGCCATAAATGCCAAGCAGGGCGGCGCTGGGGACGTGATGCACAACGGGATTGAAAGCCAAGATTATGCATCTGCTATGCCGAACATTTTGCGTCAGAGCACGGCTGCGGGGCAAGACAACATGGAAATTTTCGCCGGGCGTGGCAGCTTTAATTTTGACGCGGCTATAAGCGTCGGGACGGCATACGGTCCGATAAGTCAAGCGCACACGTCATCCTTTCGGCTCGGAGCCGGGCGGATGAGAGCTGATTTTGAAGGCGGTGAAGTGGCGGCCCGGACGAGCTACATAAAACCGGCGGAAGGCAATAGCTTGATTGTCGAGCAAGGCGCGGAAGTTATGCCTGCAGATGCTGCCGGAGGCAGCATTGCGGCGACGCAATCTCGGGCAGTGAGGGCAGCAGACGGGAAATCCGACCGGCGTTCCGGCACGCATGAGGTTGAAGGCGCGATAAAAATCGGACAGGCGCAGGCTTATGGCGCAGCGAAACTTGAGGCTCAGCGCGTCGGGTTTGCCGAAATCGGCACGAAAGAGACGCAAAAGGTCGAACTCGGCCCGGGTCAAGACATCGAGATTGTAAGTCAGCTTTCAGAGGCAATTCGCAACAGAGCCGGTCGCGGCGACATTTCGACATTTAAAATCAGACTGAAGCCCGAGGGACTTGGCGAAGTGACTGTAAAGCTCATTAAAAACAGAGAGCAAATTGAAGTAGAGCTTTCCGCGCGGCTCAATTCTACAAGAGAGCTGATCGCACGCGACCTTGACACGCTGCGAGTCGCGCTAAATACCGATACCCATAATA
The DNA here is from genome assembly GCA_002385415.1 of Clostridiales bacterium UBA3953. Classification (GTDB taxonomy): domain Bacteria; phylum Bacillota; class Clostridia; order Oscillospirales; family CAG-272; genus DTU078. The sequence continues at coordinate 17,653 of DGDL01000053.1, read as the reverse complement.
GCCAATACAGATTTGTCTCTGTAACGCTGGAAAGCAATCAGACGCTGGATGCCGGTGCAAGCCTTTCGGGCGGGGAGCACGGTCGCAGCGGCGGCGACACAGCGTACGGCGAAAGCAAAGGGCAGTATCGAGCGGCCTCGAGAGCAGAAGAGAAAAAGACTGTGTCAAATATCAGAATATACAGCAACCGCTTGATAGATTACATCGCATAACAATATAGAAAGGGGGAAAGTCGGATGGCAATAAACGGCGTATATCCTGCAGCAGCTTTCGGAGCAAGCTCGGCAAATACAGCTGCAAGCAAAGCCGGGACCGACAAACTCAGCACGAGCGACTTTTTGAGACTTATGGCGGCGCAGCTTCAAAACCAGACCATGTTCGACCAAACCGACAACTCGCAGTTTCTCGCGCAGCTTGCTCAATTTTCGACTCTTTCGATGATGAGCGAGCTGGCAAGCACCATAAAAGCAAGTACTGCAATATCCCTTCTGGGCAAAAATGTCACTGTGCCGGACGGCAGCGGCGGCTATACAACCGGTATCGTCAGCAGTGTTGGCATGCAGGACGGTGTGCCGTATGTCAGGGTAAACGATACATACTACTCGATAACCGACCTGCTTGAGATAGAAAACAAAGTGGCTGCGGGCGGTTTGACGCAGCGTAAGACTAAAAAGGGCGATAGAAATGAGAATTGACGCTTCATTTTTCAGGCATCTCGAAGCTATTGGCGCCGCGGGTGTTGACAGTGCTCCAAAACAGCGCGAGCATACCGAGAAACCGGCGGTGCGGTTTGAGGCCGTGCTCAAAGAGGCGGAAAGTAAAATTTCCTTTTCAAAGCACGCCAAAAGGCGGCTTGACGAGCGCGGTATCGAAATCACCGAAAACGAGCTTGACAGGCTCGGTTCGGCAATCGAGATGGCACAGGCAAAAGGCATCAAAGACACGCTTGTCCTGATGGACGGCAAAGCTTTTATAGTAAATACGCCTACAAATACGGTTATAACCGTACTTGACGGCAGCTCTGACGGAGAACCAAAAGTTTTCAGCAATCTAAACGGCGCGGTAGTACTGTAAGCCGGACCTGACGGAGGCTTGCGGGCTTTGAATGACCGATAAGCCCGGTATTACCGAATATATTACATACGAATGAGGTCAAAGTCATGATTAGATCAATGTATTCGGCAGTAACAGGTCTGAGAAACCACCAGACAATGCTTGACGTAATAGGCAACAACATATCAAACGTCAATACGGTAGGTTTCAAATCGAGCAGAGTGCTCTTTACAGATTTGTTTTACCAGACAATAGCGGCCGCGACCGAGCCGACAGCCGGAGGTGCCACGGGAGGCGGCGGGCAGACGGCCAGCGGCGGCAGCAACCCGATGCAAATAGGTTACGGTTCGGCGGTTTCCACAATTGATATGCTGATGACCAGAAGCGGATTCCAGCAGACTTCCCGCACGCTTGACCTTTATATTTCGGGCGAGGGATTTTTTGTGGTACGGGACAACTCGGGTGCAAACTACTACACGAGAGTGGGCAGCCTGAGATTTAATGCGGTCGGTCAGCTTGTTGACTCGAACAACAGCTTTGTTTTGGGTTTGATGGGCGCTAACTCGACTATCGACAGCAATACGGATTTTAACTCTCTTGAAATAATCGAAATCAATAATTTTGAAGACTATACAAGCTTGTATATCGACCGCGAGGGTAGAATACGAGCGACGGACATCACCACCAACAGCATAGTAACGCTCGGAAGGATAGCAATGGCCACCTTCCCGAACAATGAAGGTTTGTCGCAGGAAGGCAACATGTACTTTGCCGAAACGCCTGCGTCCGGAGGGCCGATTCTGTCACAGGCTGGCTCGGCAACAGTCGGTGAACTGGTTTCGGGTGGTCTTGAAATGTCGAACGTGGATCTTACAAAGGAATTCACCGACATGATAATCGCACAGAGAGGATTTCAGGCAAACTCCAGAGTAATCACGACGTCCGACCAGGTACTCGAGGAGCTTGTAAATCTCAAGAGATAATTCATGGGCACTATAGAGAAAGGCGACCGGTTATGCCCGTTCGCGACATAACCGGTCGCAAATCTAATCACGAAAGCAACATTATGAATGCAATATCCAATCGACCGGATAAAATCAATCGGTAAAGGACAATGACGGATGGCTGAAATTCTGACACAAACTCAAATCGACGAATTGCTTTATGAGCTTACCAAAGGCAGCTCGGAACCAAAGAAAAGTGTGTCTCAGGGTGATGCAAAAAACTATGACTTTCGCAGCCCTAAAAAGATGTCGAGAGAGCAAAACAAGATGCTGTCCGGCATTACCGATGTGCTGTCAAGACATGTGGCGGCATATTTATCCAGTCTGCTTAGAACCTACTGCGAATTATCGGTGGCGTCGATTGACGAGCACCCGTACAGCGAATACAACAACTCGGTGCCCGACACATTGATGACGGCGATTGTGGACATCCATCCCATGGACGCAACGATAACGCTCGATATGTCAAACAATATCCTGTTTGCAATAATCGAGCGAATGTTGGGCGGCACCGGCGAGAAAAACATCATACCGGACAGAGAGTATACGGAAATCGAAGTCACCCTGATGGAGCGAATTTTCAAACGCGTGTGTATGTACATTCAGGAGGCGCTTCAGAATATTCCGGACTGCAGGGTAACGTTACGCCAGATTGATACCAACAGCCGGTTCATAAAAGCCATACGAATGGAAGAGGTCGTCGAGGTTGTTGTATATAATGTAACGGTAGATGAAATAACCGGCACGTTTACGGCGTGTATTCCGTATACATTTGTACAGGCAGCCGCAAGCATGACCGATAAGGACAGCGGGTCAAGTGACGGCACGAGCGCAAGCGAGGAGGAACGCCTGCTGCATCTTGCCAAGCTGCAGGACACGTTGGTTGAGGTCCGCGGCCTCCTCGGAACAGCCACACTTTCGCTGCAGGAGCTGAGAGACTTGCAGGTGGGAGACGTTATCCGGCTTGACCAGAAGAACGGCGACCCTATACTTATTACTGTAAACGGGAACAGGTGGTTTTGGGGCGAGCCGGGAATAAAAAAATACAGCAAGGCGATTAAAATAAACAAGTACTATAACGGAAGGTCAAAATCCAATGAATGATACGCCTCTCTTAACCAACAGCGAAATAGATATAATAGGCGAAGTGCTGAATATCAGCATGGGAGCGGCGGCGACGGCTATTTCTGTAATACTGAACAGGCAGGTTGTTATCACAACGCCGGTTGTCCAGGCGATAAGCAAAAAAGACTTTGAGTATAAAAGCCTTGAGCCGGTTATTGGCGTTAAAATAAACTACGTCGAAGGCTTGAATGGCGCAAACTTTATGATATTGAACGTCAGCGACGCCAAGGCAATGGTAGCCAGCCTGCTCGGAGAGCAGTTTTCATCCGATGGCTCGGACGATGAGCTTGACGAGATGCATGCCAGCGCACTCGGAGAAATCATGAATCAGATGATGGGCTCTGCAAGCACTGCGCTCGCTACATTTCTGCAAAAGGCGATAAATATATCGCCCCCATCAATCGTTGAGCCGGACATGTTCCTCAACGAGTTCTTTTCATACGACGAAAGTGACAGCATTGTTGCGGTAAGCTTTAAATTCTTTGTTCAGGACCTTGTCGACAACGAGTTTATAACAGTCTTTCCGGTTGACTTTGTAAAAGAAGTCGTAAGCAACGTTATGGGCAACATCGACACGGACATCAGTCAATCGGAAGACATCCCGGAAGTGGATATAAACGTAGATTACGACGCGGTTGTAACCGGGCACAGGCCAATACCGGAGTTTGATATGAGCGAAGAAGATATTGTTGAAAAGACTGAACAGAAAAGCAAGCAAGATCAGCCCGATAAAGCGAAAAAGCCGGTTGACGAGACTTCTCCGCGAAAAAATGTTAGTGTCAGAAATTTGCAGCTGCAGAGGTTTGACGACGACGACAACAGCGAGCCGGAAACCCCGTTACACGAGAGCAAGAACCTCGATTTGCTCATGGATATAGGGCTGAATATATCGGTTGAGATCGGTTCCGCGAAAAGGACAATCAAGGAAGTAATGGGTCTGACCAAAGGCTCTATTATAGAACTCAACAAGCACGCAGACGACCCGGTGGACATCCTTGTAAACGGTCAGCTCTTCGCTCGGGGCGATGTTGTGGTGATCGATGACAACTTTGGTGTGAGAATTACAGAGGTTGTTCACAACAGGAAAAAATAATCGCATCTTAAGGTGGCGCGCATGAAAGAAATTCTATCGATGATTTTTCCGCTTGTAGTCGTGATTTTGATGATCGTTGCGGCGTATTATACGACGAAATGGATAGCGGAAAAGCAAAAGGCAATAATGTCCGGAAAAATTATACGCGTCATCGAAAGGGTTGCACTCGGAAAAGATACATATTTGCTTATTATCAGCGTGGACGGCAGACCGTATCTTGTTTCGGCTTCAAACAACGGGGTACATCTGCTCGAAAGCCTTCCGGAAGAATTGCTCGAAAAGTATGAAAAGGCCGGCTCCGTGGGCGACTCTACTTCGCAGTTTGCTGCGCTGCTTTGTGAGAAGTTAACAGGAAAAAGAGACAGGGACGGCACCGGTAAATGAAAAAATATGCAAGGCCTTTCATTTTGGCGGTTTTACTTGTGTTGCTGATGTTTGCGCTGTCACTGCCGTCGGCCGCGGCTGAAGATGCACTGGACGCGGAGGCGGCAGGGATTGCGGAGCTTGCCGAGGCGCTGGGCAGCAACGATACGCTCGACATCATCTATCTGATGACGGTTATAGTTTTGATCCCCTCGATCCTGATTATGACAACGTGTTTTACGCGTATCATAATTGTGCTGTCCATACTCCGCAATGCGCTGGGGCTTCAGCAAACCCCGCCAAACCAAGTGCTTATCGGAACCGCATTGTTTCTGACGCTGTTTATAATGTCCCCGGCTATAGGGCAAATCAGGGACGAGGCTTACATACCCTATAAAAACGACGAAATCAGCCAAGAGGAAATGTTTGACCGCGCCATGCAGCCGCTGCGCGAGTTTATGCTGCGCAACACTAAAGCCGAAAACCTGAACTTTTTCCTTGATGTAAGCGAGTCGGAGCGGCCCGAAAACTATCAGGATATACCGACAACTGTTATAATACCGGCGTTTATAACAAGCGAACTTACCCGTGCGTTTCTGATGGGTTTCCTATTATACCTTCCGTTTTTGGTAATAGACATCGTGGTCGCCAGCACGCTGACATCCATGGGTATGGTAATGCTGCCGCCGACACTCATAAGCATGCCCTTCAAGCTGATGCTGTTTGTCCTTGTCAACGGGTGGCAACTCACCTTCCAGACGCTGATTACCGGGTTCAATTGATATGAGGCAAACATTGAGAGGTAAAAATGTCACAAGGTGAGATACTGAGTATCGTCAGGGACGCCGTTTTGACGGCGGCAGTTTTGGCGGCGCCTATTCTGACAGTGACCGCTGTGGTTGGAATTGCAATCTCCATTATTCAGGCTGCAACGCAAATCCATGAGCAAAGCTTATCGTTTATCCTGAAAATTGTGGCGGTCGGGCTGATTATAGTCCTTTTATCCTCATGGGGAATGACTATGATGATGGACTATATACAGAGAGTATTTGACACGATGAGCAGGTTGAGATGACAGGGCTTACATATAAAGTTACCGCAGGTGGAGGCGCTGGCCTGCATTTACCGGCGAGCAGGATAAATCATGTTTGACAGCATCCACAATGATTTTATCCTGTTGCTTCTGGTTTTTGCGAGAATATCGGGGGCGGTGCTCCTAAATCCCTTGCTCGGGCGCAGAAACGTGCCGGCTATAGCCAAGGTCGGGCTTTCGATAGCCTTGACGCTTTGCGTTTTCCCGCTTATCGATAAAACCGACCTCGGCATAGACAAAGCATTTGTATTTATAATCGTCGCCTTAAAGGAATTGTTTGTCGGCTTTGCGATTGGATTTATAATGCAGCTTGTCACCTCCAGCGTGATTGTCGCAGGTGAGATATCCGATATTCAGATAGGTATAGGCATGGGTAAATTATACGACCCATCAAGCAACATATCGATGGCGCTGACGGGTACGCTCTACAATATCATGCTGACGCTCATATTCTTTGCTTCAAACGGGCACCTGACACTAATAAGGCTTATTTGCGAGTCGTGCAAGCTGTTCCCGGTCGGAGTCGGGCTGATAGATTTCGGCATGGGGAAATATATAGCGCTGATTTTTGGGGACATGCTGCTGCTGTCGCTCAAGCTGGCAATACCCGTTATAGCGGCAATTCTTTTAACCGAGGCGGGGCTGGGATTTTTAATGAGGAGTGTTCCGCAAATGCATATTTTCGCCTTGGGATTGCAGCTTAAGCTGGCGGTGGGATTTGTTATACTGCTTGCAACGCTGCCGGTTATATCAAGGGTGCTGGACAGCTCAATCACCAATATGTTTGAATCTATAAGCCGAGGCATCGAATACATGCTGACGCCGTAAACAGGGAGCAGACAATATGGCGGACAGCTCTAAGACCGAGAGAGCTACAGAAAAAAAGCGACGGGACGAACGAAAAAAAGGTAACATATTTCACAGCCGAGACGTTGTAAACGCGTTCGGCTTTGCTTTAATGGTGTTTGCCCTCCGGCTGGCGGCGCCTCTTATATTAAGCTACTCGAAAAACATGATGACATCGAGACTGCTCATGCTAAGGGGGGCAGACAGTCTTTCGGTCACATCAGCCGGAAATATTATAAAAGACCTGTTTATAAGTTTTCTTTTGCTTGTTGCGCCGGTCGGGCTGCTTGCCGCCGCATGTGCGGTGATTTTGACGGGCGTGCAGACGCGGTTTCTGTTCAGCATGGCAAAACTGAAACCGCAGCTTGCAAGGCTTAACCCCGCAAACGGGTTTAAGCGGCTGTTTTCGCTCAGATCGGCTGTTGAGCTTCTCAAAGCGCTGATAAAAGTTACGATTATCGGGTCGGTGGTTTACAGCAATTTGAAGGAGCTTTTAACCGATGTTGCAAAAACGCCGACCATGGCGCTGACCGATGTTATCGGTTTCTTGGCGCGCAGCGTCTATGACATAGCAATGGGCATCGCAATATACATAGCCCTTTTTGCGATTGCGGACTATCTTTATCAGTGGTGGGAATATGAGCGGGAGATCCGCATGACGAAGCAGGAGCTCAAAGAGGAGCTGAAGCAGACCGAAGGCGACCCGCAAATCAAAGCCAGAATCAGAGATGTGCAGCGCAAAATGGCTGCCATGCGGATGATGAGAAGAGTTCCCGACGCAGACGTGGTAATCAGAAACCCGACGCATTATGCGGTCGCGCTGAAATACACGCCAGGTGAGGACGACGCCCCCATCGTGGTTGCAAAAGGACAGGACTACACAGCGCTCAAAATTATAGAAGTAGCTAAAAAGCACGACATACACATTACCGAAAACAAACCGCTTGCAAGAGGTCTGTACGAAGGGGCAGAGATAGGGATGCCGATACCGGAGGAGTTTTACAAGCCGGTAGCCGATATACTGGCTTACATTTACAGGCTGAGAAAAAGCAAAAACAGCAGGACCGGCTGACGGTGTTTGCTTAAATTTGGTATAAAAACATACGGAAAGAAAAAGGCATGAAGAAGATACTGGACAATGTAGTTACAATTTTTATAGTGCTGATTATCTTTTTGATAATTATACCTTTAAACACCGTGCTGCTGGACGCAATGCTTATTTTAAACATTGCGGTTTCACTCGGAATACTGCTGCTCACGATGTACATAAAAGAGCCGCTCGAATTCTCCGTATTCCCGTCGGTACTGCTGATCACAACGCTTATGCGTATCGGCCTGAACGTCGCGTCAACACGTTTGATATTAGCCAACGGCGGCGACGCCGGTAAAATTATAAAAGCGTTCGGCAATTATGTTATCGGCGGCAACCCGATAGTCGGTTTTGTCATATTTATTATAATCGTTATTGCTCAGTTCGTCGTTATCACAAAGGGTGCGGAAAGAGTTTCGGAAGTTGCGGCACGCTTCACGCTCGACGCCATGCCGGGCAAACAGATGGCAATAGACGCCGACCTTAACTCCGGACTTATCAGTGAAGAAACAGCGAAAGAGCGAAGACAGAAAATCCAGCGCGAAGCAGACTTTTACGGTGCCATGGACGGTGCCACAAAGTTTGTCAAGGGTGACGCGATACTTGCGATTATAATAGTGTTTGTCAACTGCATCGGCGGAATTATAATCGTTTTGGTGCAGGGCGGACACACATTTAGCCAGGTGCTGGACATATATATAACCGCGATCGTCGGCGACGGCCTTGTTTCACAGATCTCGTCGCTGATGGTTTCGACCGCAACAGGTATGATAGTTACCCGAGCCGCATCGGTAAACAACCTTGGAACCGACCTGAAAACTCAGTTTTTATCATATCCTATCGTAATTTCAATTTCGGGCGGAGCGCTTCTCGCGCTGACGCTTGTGCCGGGCTTCCCGGTAGTCACACTTCTGCTGCTTGGCGGCGGGCTTATCGCATGCGGATATGTGCTTAAAAGACAAAGGGAACAGGTTCCCGTGGAGGAAGCTGTCGAGCCCGAGCTGCCCCCGAGCGAAACAGAGTTTTACAAAGACCCGGAAAACATCTACTCGCTGCTCAATATCGAGCCCATTGAGGTCGAGTTCGGCTACAGCCTTGTCTCATTGCTTGACGAAAGCAAGGGAGGCAACTTCCTCAATCGCGTTTCGATGCTCCGGCGGCAGTATGCGGAGGAATTCGGCATGGTAATCCCTACCGTAAGACTGCGTGACAACCCCGAGCTTGGAGTCAGCGAGTATGCAATAAAAATAAAAGGAGAGTTTATTGCAGGCGGCGAGGTGCTGGCCGACAGGTATCTCGCAATGAACCAGACGGGCGAGGAGGACACAATCGAGGGAATCGAAACCGTCGAGCCGGTGTTCAAAATACCCGCGAAATGGATAACCGAAGAGGACAGAGAAAAGGCTCTGCTCTCCGGTTACTCGGTAATCGACCCGCTATCGGTTATAGTTACCCACCTGTCGGAAGTGATAAAGTCGCACATGCATGAACTCTTCGGTCGAAAAGAACTGACGGCACTGCTGGAAAACTATAAACAGTACAACAAAGAGCTTGTCGAGGACACTGTTCCCGAGATAATTTCAATGTCCGACCTGCAAAAGGTGCTCTGCAACCTTCTGGTAGAGCAAATTCCGATAAGGGATCTTACCACGATACTCGAAACCCTTTCGGAATACGGAACTTCGGTAAAGGATACCGACCTTTTGACCGAGTATGTCAGGCAGGCTCTGAAGCGAACAATATCGAGGAAATATGCCAGAGAAGGTAAGATAAATGTCATCACACTCAGCCCCGATATAGAAAACCTTATAATGTCCAACATAAAGAAGGCGGGTAACACCTCCTATGTTTCGCTTGCTCCCGACGTTCTGCAGAAAATTGTCTCCGCCCAGCTCGCGGAAGAACAAAAGCTGGCAGCCAGCATGGACGAAGCCATTGTGCTGACCTCGCCGGTTGTCAGGTTCTATTATAAACGCCTGATAGAGCAGTTTTCTTCCAACGCCGTCGTTCTTTCATACAGCGAACTGAACTCCGATATAACCGTTATGGCTGTCGGAAATATAACTATTAGCTGATACCCGGAAGAGGAACCCAATATGACTGCATACAAAGCCGGCGGACCTATAATAGACGAAGGAGTTTGGAAGGAATACGCAAGAACGCGGGACATAAATCTTCGCAACCGGATACTTGAAGCCTATCTTTATATTGTATCTGTAAACATAAAGCGGATGAATCTCGCGGCGTCGTATCAACAGGACATAGAGGACATTACAAATCATGGTATACTTGAGCTTATAAAATGCATAGACAGATATGATTATACCCGCGGGATTCAGTTTGACACATACGCATCAATAAGGGTCAGAGGCTCAATTCTTGACTATATAAGGAAAAGAGACTGGGTCCCTGCCGACGTGCGCAAGCAGGTCAGAGAGATGAACGAATGCATCGCGCGTTTCCGCGCCGAGCATCACAGGCAGCCCAGCGATGACGAGCTGTCCCGGGCGATGGGGATAAGCACCGACGAGCTCAACGAGATTCGCAGAAGCGAGCTTAACATGAATCTGCTCAATTTCGAGGAGCTTGTATATAAAGCCGAGACTCTTGGTATGGGCGCTCTCTCGCAAACCGACATCGGCAGACCGGAAGACAAAACTCTCGGCGAGGAGCTGAAAAAAATAATCGCGCAGAGCGTGGACGAGCTTGACCAAAATGAGCGGACCGTCATAACGCTGTATTATTACGAGGGACTAAAATTTAAAGATATCGCGTTCGTCATGGACGTGACTCCATCACGCATAACGCAGATACATACGAAAGCGCTTAAAAAATTGAAAGACAAAACATCGCGGTATTTGGCTTAATATAAAATCACAAAATCGATAAGAGGATAAATATGGACGGCACAATCAGAGTTATAGCGACAGGGATCAGATACCGCACCCAGTCGATAAACATAATCGCAAACAATATCGCAAATGCAAATACAAACGGATTCAAGCGCTCGGAGCTTATGGCGGGCGAGTTCGAGGCTTATCTTTCAAGCAGGATAGATGCCGAAGTGACCCCGATAGGCAATGAGAACCGCGGTGTACAGGCAACGGGAGTATATACCGACCAGCGCCGTGGTGACCTCTATCTCACCGACTCGATGTTCGATTTTGCGCTTGACGGCGACGGCAGCTTTACACTCGAGGGCGCCGGCGGCGGGCAACTGCTCACACGCGACGGGCATTTTCAGGTGGGTGCAGACGGTTATCTGACAGATGCCAGGGGCAATTATGTGCTCGGCGAAAACGGCAGGATATATGTGGGCAGAGGATATATATGGGTGTCCGAAGCCGGCAACATCTATATAAACGGCAGGCTGTCCGACAGGTTCAGGATAACAACAGTTGCCGGCGGATATAGCGGCCGTGTTTTGCAGAGGTGTCTTGAGCGCTCGAACGTCCGGCCTCTCGATGAAATGATGAAAATGATTGAAGACTCGAGAGCATTTCAAACATACAGCCAGGTAGCTTTGGCCGCAGATAAAATTCTACAGAAAACTGTCACCGAAATAGGAAGGGTGTAAGGTATGATTAAAGCGTTTTACACCGCAGGTAGTGGAGCGAAAGCTCATCAGTACGCGCTCGACGCCATAGCAAATAATATTGCAAATGTAAATACCGACGGCTATAAATCGCAGCGGGTCAATTTCTCCGACCTGCTGTACGATACTGCCGAAAACGGCAGGGTAACAATGGGAACTGGCACGGCTGCAAATGTGCACACCGACAATTCTCCCGGCGCCATGATCCCCGATATTTACGGAACAAACAGAAGTCTCATTGAAAAATCCAATGTCGACCTAATTCGCGAGCTGACCGAGATGATCACAGCCCAAAGAGCTTTCCAGATGAATGCCGCCATGATTAAAACCGCCGATGAGATTGAACAGCACGCAAACAATTTGTTAAGCCGGTGAAAATTGCCGTTAATTTTTTTGATTTGTCGCAGATATATAATAGCGGAAGCAGTTGTTATTTCTCGATAGCAAAATAAGGTGTAAAAACACATGAAAATAAGCAGAGATAATTTTAACAAAGTTTACGGTCGTATTAAAGTCGATGCGACCGATCCCGTTTATGCCGATAAAAAAATCGGCAAGGGGACGGGCACGACAAACAAAGCTGCAGCCACCTCCTTGCCGAAAGATGCTGTCCAAATTTCGGAAAAGGCAAAAGAATATAACATGGGAAAAAACTTTGTTCGTTCTGCTATTAGCAAAGCGGAGGAAAGCGCAAGTCCCGAAAGGCTCATGCGGCTGAAAAAAGAAGTCGCGGCCGGCACTTACTATGTATCAAGCGATAAAATTGCAAATGCAATACTCGGCAATGTCGACAAAGACAAGTGATGTTCGGTGGCGGTGCTTTAGTTTGTCGGAGAAATGGTTATGCATGAAATAAAGTCCCTGAAAAAAGCACTTGTCACGCTCAGCAAAGCGCTTGGAAAGTTGCTTTTGGCGGAAAAAGAAAAGACCGGAGCGCTTGAGAGGGGCGATATAGAATCGCTAAAAGCCCAGATAAACGTCGATATGGCGTATATCATGGAATGCTCCGCTGCGGAAAAGCGCATACAGCAGATTTGCTCGAGTTTCGGCGTCAGTAATATGTCGGAACTATATGAAAAATATCCCGAGGCGGAGGAAAGTGTAGGGGAGCTTCACGCGGAGCTGCTCGATACGGTAAAAGAGCTTCAGAAAGTAAAAAACCTCAATGAAAGGCTTGTTGAAACCAGGCTCAGCGTGATCAGGCTTATGAACTCGCAGCTCGGAATATCCAGCGAAAACACACAGTATGGAAAGCCGCCCAAAGCACCGTAAAACGGTATGCGGCGGTCTAAAATAAGAGGGGCGGTATAAAGTGAGACCGACATTTTCAGGATTCGAAATCGTGAAATCCGGTATCCAGTCGGCGCAAGTCGGCCTTGACGTTACCGGCAAAAATATTGCCAGTATGGGTGCCGAGGGCTACTCGCGCCGGGTCGTGGATCAAAAGACGGTTTATTACAGCTCGTCGACCTATAAATATGCTCCCGTCGGCGGACAGCGATTGGGACAGGGAGTTACAATCGACAAAATAGTCCAAATCCGAGATAAGTTCCTCGACATCAGGTTTAGGGCGGCAAACTCGGAATATGCCGATTTTGCAAAGAAAACCGAGGTGCTGGAGAGCATAAACGATATTTTGGACGAGACCACAAACGACGGCCTCGGTGTTCTGATCGAGGAGTTTTACGAGCGGTTGCAGGTACTCTCGACAAATACAGGCAAAATAGAGTTTGCAAGTCTTGTTCGTTCATCTGCTCAGAAAATAACCGAAACGGTCAATTTTTACTACGGCAAGCTGCAGCAGATAAGCGAGCTTGAAAAAGTAAATCTGGAAAGCATCACAATATTAGATATAAACAAGAGCCTCCAAGAGATAACAGAGCTCAACAAGACAATACAAAACGAAGAGCTTGTAGGCAACGTTCCAAACGATTTGTACGACGCCCGCAACTTGCTGCTTGACAAGCTGTCAAAATATATGAATATTGAAGTCGGCGAGTATGGCGACGACAGCCCATATAAGGGTGCGGTGAGCGTAAAGTGCGGTGATACATACCTAATCGACCCGTCCAGCGACTATACGGCAACTCTGAAAATGGAAGAGGATGCCGGAAAGGTCAAAATTTTTGCGGACACCACGGAACTTGTTTTCACGTCCGGCGAAATCAAAGGCACGCTTGACATTATAAACGGCGAAGGGTCGTTTGCGGGGGTCGAGGAGTTCAACGGCATCCCGTATTACCTGAAATCGCTGGACAACTTTGCACAGAAGTTTGCCGAAGTGTTCAACGGCCTAAACGGAGGCGACCTTTTTGTGGGCAACGACGCATCCGATTTTGCGATATCCGATGAGTGGCTTGCCGATGCAAACTTCTTGAAGGTAACGACCGAAGGCTCGCAGGACAGCGGCAAAAATGACAATGTCTTGCGCATGCTTTACGCACTCGATTCAAAGCAGCAAATTACAGGCAGCTTTGAGGGTACATTCATCGAGTTTGTGGTCACGCTGATGGCTGATGCGGCTATTGATAAAAACTTTTATACCGACAGGGCGAGTGCTTCCGACACGGTGCTCACCACAATAGACAACCAGAGAGAGTCGGTAAAAGGCGTTTCGCTGAACGAAGAGACCGTTAACATGATAAAATACCAAAGAGCTTTTGAAGCATCTGCCCGCGTTATGACGGCGCTTGACGAAATGCTGGACATCATCATAAACAGAATGGGCGTCGTCGGAAGATAAGCAGGGGTGATTAAATGCGGCTGACAAACAATATTATATCGAAAAATTATCTAAAAAGCCTCAATAAAAGCCTGACCGAGATGAACGACATGAACACTCTCATCGCGGCGAAACGCAAGTACATGCGCTTTTCGGACGACCCCGTATCTGCATTGAGAGCGATGAAGGTTAGGCAGAATATTACCAGGATTGACGTATATACCGAGAACCTGCGCGACGCCGACGATATATTCAGCCAGTACGAGTCGGTCATCTCCAACGTCAACAGTATTGTGTCCGACGCGCTTGTGCAGGTTTCACAGGGTATGACCGGCACCAGCGACGAGGTCGCGCGCCAAACCATAGCAAAATCGCTCGAGGCTTTTCAGGATGCGATTTTGGCTGCCGTCAATACCCAGTTTGCGGGCAAATACATATTTAGTGGTGATACCGTCGGCCAGCCTCCGTTTTCAATCGATCCGGACACGGGTAAACTCCTTTATAAAGGCGACCCTGTCGACAATATCACAGAATTTGCCGAAAAACGCTATATAGACATCGGTCTGGGCTTGGGCGTGGACGAGGGTGGGGATGTATTGCCAAAAACCGTATGGGACATTGCGGTATCCGGCCTTGATCTGCTCGGCTATGGCGTAGACGAAGAGGGATATACGAAAAATCTTTACAATATGCTCGGCATACTGGCGGAAAAGTTTGAAAACAATGATATGACCGATATAGATAAGCTTTACGAAAAACTTCAGAAGATAGCCGACAATGTCAGAGTGCAGTATGTCAGCGTGGGTGAAAAATCTGAATACATAAAGTTTTTCGTCGATCGGCTCGGGTCCGAGCAATACAATCTGATGGCCAAACAAACCAGACTGGAAGGCTTGGATCTTGCGGAGGGCATAACGAAATTCGCAAATCTCGAACTTGCATATAACGCGTGCCTGCAAATAGGTACCAAAATCCTACAGCCTTCGCTCCTTGACTTTCTGAAATAACCGGAAATAATAAAAGTCCAAGGAACGTGTGCCATGTATATTAATCAGATATCTCTGAGATACGATATCACAAGAGCACAGCTGCTGATGAGGACAATCCCGGCTGAGATAAGGGTTGATACCGTCAGAAACGGGATCCAGATAAACTCTCACCCGCTGAAAATAAAAATCGACAACTCCGACTTCTTTAAGTCTATAGGCATAAAGCCGGTGCCGACGGTGTTGCAGGATTCGGCCGTTAAGGGTAAAAAAGCGGTGCTTGACTATATGGCCAGGCAAACGAGAGAGAAAAATGCAAAGCTCGGGCCGAATGCCAAAACCGTCGCCGAGATAGCCAACACCAAACCCGGCCATATATGGAGCAAGCTCGATTTTATCCCAAAAGAAGGCCCGCATATCGGCTGGGAGGACGGCTATGTGGATATAATTTATAAAAAGGACGAACGCATCGTCAATATAACTCCCGCAAAAATCGAGTTTCAGTACATACCATATAAAGTAGAAATATATGCCGAAAAATGGATGAAGGAATATCCGCCGCAGCAGGACCATTAAGCTCGGCGGAGGAGTATATATGCTGATTGAAACAATGGATTTCGGCTTCGTCCAAATCCGCGAAGATGATATAATCAATTTCCCTTTGGGCGTTTATGCGTTTCGTGAGCATAAAAAATTTGTTGTGCTCAAAAACCCCGACAGCGCTTGGATGATGCACCTTCAGTCGACGGACGGACCGAAACCGAGGTTTATATTGCTTGACCCGTATATGTTCGTCAACGACTATAAGCCCATTTTGCCAACCGAAGCCGAAGAAATATTCGGCACCAGGGATCCAAGCAAACTGAACGTGTTTGTCATCGCGTTTATTCCCGGCAACATACGCGACATGACGGCTAATTTCAAAAGTCCGATACTAATAGATTTTCAAAAGAAAATAGGCGCCCAGCTTATTCTTGAAAATCCGAATTACGAGGTGCGTACAAGACTTTTCAGTTCGGAGGATGATTGATAATGCTGGTAATTTCGAGAAAATCCTCCGAAAGCTTTTTGATTGGAGATGATATACGCATCACGATCCTTGAGATAAGCGGCGACAAGGTTAAAATCGGTATCGAGGCTCCCAAAAACGTCAATATTGTGAGAACCGAAGTGCTCGAAACAATAAACGCCAACATTGATGCGGTTTCCGCCGCAAATCCACAGCAGCTGGATCTGCTCAAAAATATTATAAAACGAAATAAAGACTAAAAAAATATTATAAACTCGTTATAGGGTTTATAATATTTTTTTATTTCACCCCTTTATTTTGTAAATTTACAATCGATATATCATATGAAGCGAAAGAGGAGCTTCAAGTATATTTGGGAATGGACTCCCAGTAAAATTCAAGGAGGAAAAGAAATGAGAATTAACCACAACATCTCGGCGATGAACACCTATCGCCAGTACAACACAAACGCCACATTCATCTCCAAGTCGATGGAGAAGCTGTCCAGCGGCTACAGAATCAACCGCGCTGCCGACGACGCTGCCGGTCTCTCGATTTCCGAGAAGATGCGCAGCCAGATCCGCGGCCTCAAGCAGGCTATCCGCAACGCCCAGGACGGCATCTCCTTCCTGCAGACCGCAGAAGGCGCGCTGACCGAAGTATCGGACATGCTCACCAGGCTGAAAGAGCTTGCCGTACAGGTTCAGAACGGCACCTACAGTGATGAGGATAAGGCAAACATCGGCGCCGAAATGAATGCTCTTGGCAAGGCGATCACCGACATTTATGTAAACACCAAGTTCAACGGCATCAAGGTATTCGGTGAGCAGGAAGCTATCTCGGTAGATAGCCTTAAAACTGAACTTGCGACGTTGGCTCAAAACACAAATTATGAGAAATTAGAGCTTCAGTATAATACTACTAATGGCTGGCAAGCAATAGCAACTAAAACAACAGAGGCAGGTGGCGATAGTGAAACCTTTAGTTTAAGGGCCTATGGTGATATAGGGCTTGCTAAGGATGACGAAGGCACAGCTATAATATATACAGTTGCCGCAACCAATGGTGTCATTGATATAACAAATGGTGGCAATTCTGTTTTGGGCGACTTGAAAGTAGAAAAAGATGGTGCTCTTAAAACCCAGAACGGTTCTGCCGAGGCTGCTAAGGTATTCTACGGCGAAGACGCAAAACAGAGCGTCACCGTAATGCAGGCCAACACCACTAATATAAGCGCTCTTACTTCTCTCTGCATCGCAGCCGGCAAGGGTGCAGACGATGCCGTGAAAGTAACCGTTGACGCAGTTGAGGCTGCTATCACCGAAGTTAACACCACCCGTGCTGCATACGGTGCACAGCAGAACCAGCTCGAGCATGCCTCGAACAACATGGCAACCACCAAGGAGAACCTTCAGGCTGCCGAGTCGCGAGTCCGTGACGTAGACATGGCAGAAGAGATGATGGAGTACACCAAGAACAACATCCTGCTCCAGGCTGCACAGGCAATGCTTGCACAGGCTAACTCGCAGCCCCAGGGCGTTCTTCAGCTCCTTCAGTAAGCTAATATCTAATGCGCGATTATATGAACTGAAAACTGCATAGGGAATGGATTCCCTGAAAAATTCATGGAGGAAATTTTACAATGAGAATTAATCCTGTCTCTTATACACATCT
>DGDL01000035.1 GCA_002385415.1 Clostridiales bacterium UBA3953 | reverse complement strand
TTATGTTCTGTATAACGATGGCGCTCGCACTGGGCGTGATTGTGGCGTTCGGCATGCTTGTTTATATCGCCACATTCTACACAATGAACCCGCTCGGCGTTCGCTTGCTTGCGGCAACCGCGAGCGACTTTTTCACCGGCGCGCTGATTCCCCTGCCCTTTTTCCCGGACTGGCTGCGCAGAATTGTGGAGCTTTCGCCGTTCGGGTCGATGCAAAACCTGCCGCTGCGCATCTGGTGCGGCCACATTGCGGGCGCCGAGATGTGGAGGGCTGTCGGACTGCAAATCTTCTGGCTGGTTGCGCTTGTGGCGGGCGGCAAGCTCTGGATGGGCGCCGCCCTGAAACGCGTTACCGTTCAGGGAGGTTGATCCGGTGAAACTGTATCTGCGCTATTTTTCGATACATGTCCGCAGCCTGATGGAATACAAAGCGTCATTTTTCATGACAGTTGCCGGCCAGATCCTCATGTCTTTTACGGGCTATTTCACTATATGGTTTATGATGGCACGCTATCGCGTGGTGCAGGGGTTCGACTTTAGCGAGGTTTCGCTCTGTTATGCCGTCGTGCTGATGGCATTTTCGCTGACCGAATGTTTTTTCCGCGGATTTGACACCTTTCCGTCGGTGCTGGCAAACGGTGAGTTCGACCGTATCATGGTGCGCCCGCGCGGGCTTATTTTTCAGGTGCTCGCCCAAAGGGTCGAGCTGACGCGAATCGGGCGGCTGATCCAGGCGCTGTTTGTATTTGCATGGGCTGTGCCCGCCTCCGACATTGTGTGGACATGGAACAGAGTGCTGACGCTGCTGCTCATGATAGGCGGCGGAGTCGCGGTGTTTTCGGGGCTTTTTATCATATACGCCTCGCTTTGCTTTTTCACCGTCGAGGGGTTGGAGTTTATGAACATCTTCACCGACGGCGGGCGCGAGTTCGGCCGTTATCCGTACTCGATTTACGGCGACGGGGTGCTGCGGCTGCTCACTTTCGTGATTCCGCTTGCGCTGTTCCAGTATTACCCGCTGCTGTATCTCACCGGCCGCGCCGAGAGCGTGTATTACATGCTCACCCCTCTAATCGGATGCCTGTTTCTGATACCATGCCTGCTCTTTTGGCGGTTTGGCGTGCGTCATTTCAAGTCGACCGGCTCGTGACACGAGGCGCGCGGAGACAAGCGCCCCCGGTACCGCTGCCCCGCCGCATAAGCAGTATATAAAGGTTTCGCGCGTAGAGCATAGCGCTCTACGCGCGTTTTTATTTGCCGGCGTCAACCAGCCTTAAAGCCGTGCGGCGGGATGCATTGTAACCGAGCAGATAGTTTATCCTGTCGGTTATGGAGCCGCCGGCGGCGCTTCTCTTCCCCTCGGCATTCCAAAGCCTGTTTTGCAGGTGCTCGGTCGCCCACAGTCGCGCCTCGTATTCCAGAAGCTGGCCGCCGCTCGCCTCGTCCCGCTCAAGCAGCTCGGCAAGCTCGGGCAGCGCCGCGTCCGACAGCGCACCAAACAGATACACGTCCACAGCCTGCAGGCTGCCGTCGTAAAACCGCGCGATGTTGTACTTTGCAATCAGCGTATCGAAGTTTGAGAACGAGAGTGCGGCGAAAAGCACCACAAATGCGACGGTAGAGGCGCGCCAGAAGTTAAATTTCGGGGCTATCTGCCTCACTATGAGAAACACAAACATAAATGCAAGCAGCAGCATAATCCATGCGGCAGACACGCGCGCCGGCGTCAGCCCGTAATTTTCAATATAAAGGTACAGCTTTGCGCCTGCAACCGCAAAAAGGACCAGCGTCGACGCTCCCATCAGCACATTCAGGACGCGTAAACCGAGAGGCCGGTTCGCCTTGCCCGCCTCCGCCCCGTCAGCCGGCTCACGCTTTATGAATATCTCGGCGCACAGCACGAGCAGGGCGTTTATTGTCGCCACGCGGCAAAGCTCGAAAAACCCCCTGCGCGCGTAATCGGCAAAGGTATAGCCCTCCGGCAAAAGCGACGCAAAAGCCGACAGAAAATACGACGATTGTGAAACGAAGAAAAGCGCATATATGACGAGTATCACAGACAACGCGGTGTAAATTACGGCGGGCGGAACAAATCCGGCCGTCCGGAGAAAGCGCCCGCACTGCTCGGCGGTAAGGATTTTTTTGCATTTGCGGGACGAAGCCGAGGTCATCATGCCGAACAGATACATCGCAATGGGCAGCCCGAACATAAAATAGAGTATGTTAAGCCATACGCTCGATAAAAACGCATTGAAAAGAGTGTTTATCAGGCTTTCAAACGCGTCGTCGGATGCCATAAGCGTCACGGTTATAACCGCGGCGGGAACAGCGGCAAGCGCAAGCCCGACTATCACGTAAAATATGTTTCGCCCGGTTTTTGTGCTTTTCAGCGCGCCGGCGGCTGTTTTCGGCTGCTCGAAAAATGAGGCGAACGGCTGCACGAAAAACGCCTTTACAAGGTCAAACGGCAGGTAGTCGCCGAGCCTATCCTCCGCGCGGCAGCCGAATGCCGCAAGAAACCAGTATACGGCGACCATCACCTCAAAAACCAGGGTCAGCAGCCGCACCCACTGCATGCCCGATATGACAAACACCGCCGAAAATACCAGCATTATTGCGGGCGGGACGACCGTCGAGGGCGAAATCACAACTCCATTGAGCCGCATGTAAAGTCCGGCTGCAAAAACAAATATCAATGCGTAAAGTGTAACGCCGACGCCCGGCTCGCAGAAAATAGCCGTGCGGGCCAGTGCATAGCCCAAAAACAGCGTTATAAACGCAAACGCTGTGTCGGCGCATTTATTTATGCTTTCCGGTGCCGGAGTCGCTGCCGCTTTCATCTTTGCCCGCCTCCTTTTCGTCTTCTACATATTCAAGCAAATCCTGCGGCTGGCATTGCAGGACTCTGCAAAGTTCGGAAAGTGTCGAAAAACGTATGGCTTTTGCTTTGTTGTTTTTTAGTATCGATAGGTTTGCCTGTGTGATTCCGACACGCTCGGAAAGTTCGGTAAGCGTCATTTTGCGTTTTGCCATCATCACGTCGAGGTTTACAATTATAGCCATCATCGCACCTCAAATCGTGAAGTCGTTTTCGCGTTTCAGCTCGACTGCTTCTTCAAAGCTGTTTTTTACCACCCGAAGCACCGTGCCCATAAACGCGCATGCAAACGACAATGCAAACGATACCAGAAAATAAAAGCCGAGTACCAAAAACACGACGCACTCCACAAAGCAACACCACGAGATTATCCGCAGCGAGCGCACATTTTCGTCGCAGAACACCTCGCCCGCGCGGATGCGGCGCAAAAGGAAGAACAGGCAGATGTCCGCGACAAACGCGGGCATAAGCGCCGTGTAAAGGCACACCATCGTGGGTAAAAACAGCCAGTCGGGCCTTTTATAAATGTCAAGATAGAACCTGAACATGGACGGCAGAAGGAATGCCGCCGCAACCAGCGCGAAAAATATGATTGCCACCATGACCTGTGACACCGCGGCGGACAGCATTTTTCTCCGCTCTGCCCTGCCCGCGGCGCCGCCCGTCCCGGAAAATCCGTCTTGGTGCGATTTGCCAATGTTCATACCGCTAAATCCGCCTTTCCGTTTTTTGCGTATTATAGCACGCGTATTATCGATTGTCAAGACTTTTTTATCGTAATTCGATAAATTTTATACCCAATACGATAATATGCAAAGGGTTTTATAAAGGTTAAAAACTCCGTCAATTAAGGGCTTGCCCAATGCCCCGAAAGGTTTTGGTGTAAATGCAATATAAGGCAAAATGCTATTATTTATTAAATTATGGCTTTTTATAGTGACAAATCAAACCTTCTTGTGTTATAATGCCTTTGTTGCCTGCTGAAGTAAACATGTGTCAGCAGCGGCGCCTACAATATAAGATGATACCGGGTAAAAGCTGCGGGCATGAATATATATGCGATTTTGCGGGAAAGGTGATGATGGATAAAAACGGCACGATTATATAAAGATAATATATTATCTAATGAATGTTTACCTTAAATAATCTTTTCGAGCTTATCATCTTCCGAAGGAGGTAATATTTTGAATGAACTAACCGGAAAATTTAAGGAAGTGCTGATGTCTGTTTTGCCGATAACATTTATTGTTTTGGTGCTGCATTTTACCATCTGTCCGCTGAAAACGGATATGCTTGTTGCGTTTCTTATCGGCTCTGTTTTGGTTATAATCGGGCTGACGGTGTTTTTGTTCGGAATCGACCAGGGGCTGGAGCCTATAGGTCATGGCGTCGGAACATCCATTACACATTCAAACAGCTTTGCACTTCTTGTTACGGTCAGTTTGATTTTGGGTTTTTTTATTTCCTATGCCGAACCTGACCTGCATATTCTGGCAAACCAGGTGGATAGCGTCACTTCCGGTCAGTTTGACAACCTTTTAATGGTAATCGCAGTCTCTGTCGGACTTGGGGTCATGATGACCCTGGGTATGCTGCGCATATTGAAAAATGTACGGCTTAAATATGTGTTTACATGCGCATACGGTGCGACATTTATTTTATCGCTGTTTTCGTCGCCCGATTTTTTGGCGATAGCTTTCGACGCTTCCGGGGCGACTACAGGCGCAATAACGGTTCCTTTTATGCTGGCGCTTGCAGCCGGCGTTTCTGCCATGAAAAAAGACAGCAAGCTCAGTGAAGCCGACAGCTTTGGCCTCGTGGGCATTTCTTCGACGGGCGCGATACTTGGTGTACTTATAACCGGTCTATTCATCGGAGGCGGCAAACTCAACGGCGCGTTGCCCGAACCGGATATATCGACCGCCAATCTTCTGCAGTCTTATTTATCAAAGCTCGGCCGCATTTCCTGGGAGTCGCTGATGACTTTGCTGCCTATTATAGCAACATACGTATTCTTTCAGATATTCTCATTCAAGCATAAAAAGAGCAAGGTTATCGATATTGCCCGCGGTATGGTTCTGACTTATGTCGGTCTTGTAGTGTTTTTGCTGGGCGTAAACGGCGGTTTTATGGATTTGGGCGCACAGCTCGGTATACAGCTCGCCGCGATGAGCTCGCGCATCCCTGTTCTCCTTGTGGCATTGCTGCTCGGGCTTACCACAGTTTTGGCCGAGCCGGCTGTCCATGTGTTAAGCCATCAGGTTGAAGAGGTCACCGGCGGGTCTGTCAAACGCAATCTGGTATTTTTGTTTATGTCGGTGGCTGTCGGCACTTCGATTTTCATGTCGGCGCTGAGGATATTGGTCCCGGAAATAAAGCTTTGGATGTATCTTTTGCCCGGATTCGGTCTATCGGTGGCTTTGTCGTTCTTTGTACCCGACCTGTTTGTGGGAATGGGATTCGACGCGGGCGGCGTCGCCTCTGGCCCGATGACGGCCACATTCTCGCTTGCATTTGTCCAGGGCATCGCCGAGCAAATCCCGACCGCCGACGTGGTGGCGGACGGGTTCGGCATGATAGCCATTGTTGCGATGACGCCTATTATCGCGCTCCAGCTGCTCGGCGCCATTTATCAGGCAAAACTGCGCAAGGCATCCAAAGCCGCTACTGCAAAAGAGCAACCGATAGGAGGCAATTATGAATAATCAAACAAAGGATACGGCAATAAACGAGGCGTATCAAATAATGTCGCTTGTATTAAGTGAAAATCAATGCCATAAATTTGTCCGCATTATCAAAACCGAAGAGGTCGGCGGGATTATTCTTATCGGCCGGGGCACCGTAGACAGCGATATACTGAACTTGCTCGGTATAAAAAACCAGAAACGAGAAGTCATCAACATCCTGCTGAAAAAAGATAAGGCCCAGGAACTGATGGATTTAGTCACCGTCGAGTTTCAGCTTGACAAGCCCGGCCACGGCATCGCCTACACGACGCCCGTTGTAACCGCAGAACAGATATTAGAAAACAAGCAGGGCGCCTGGAATTCTTTGCAAAGTACGGAGGGAGAGAGCATGTATAAAAAGCTGACGGTAATTGTCAATCGCGGCATGGCAGAGGACGTTATGGAAATCGCGCGCAAATCGGGCGTCACTGGCGGCACAATCCTCCACGGCCGCGGAGCCGGCTCGGACTTTGCCGCAAAATTCCTCGGCATGGAGATAGAACCGGAAAAGGAACTGGTCATTATTCTAATGCAAGGCGATTTGATTGATAAGGTTGTAAGTGATTTGTATGCGGAGCTGAAAATGGACGTCCCCGGCAACGGGATTCTGTTTGTCGAGCCTGTTTTGGACGTGCGCGGCATAAAGCCCATCGGCGGCAAGTCCCAATAAACTAAACCGCATTACCCGATAAAAGGCTGCAAAAGACTACACTAAAGGTCATCCTTCGGTGCAGTCTTTTATTTTTTTGCCCGAAACGAATGGAAAAGGCAGCCTGCCCGGCGGTCTTTGATGTATGTTATACAGCGTATTCCATGCGAAAGGGCAACAAAAAAGAGCCGCACAAA
>DGDL01000031.1:34811-35374 GCA_002385415.1 Clostridiales bacterium UBA3953 | reverse complement strand
TAGCCGCCGCGCGTGGCGACTATAATTTCGTCGTCGTCGCCGGCAACTTTCGTAAATACCAGCTCGTCCCCTTCTACAAGGTCAAGCGCTTTTTTACCTGCCTTGCGGTTATATTCATACTCGACAAGCGGCGTTCGCTTTATCTCACCGAGGCGGGTTACCATCGTTAGATAGCGGTCAGGCGCAAAATCCTTGACCGAAATCATCGAGGTCACAGCCTCGCCTTCTGTAAGCTCGAGTATATTAACAATGTTCGTGCCCTTTGCCGTACGAGAGGCTTCAGGTATCTCATAAGCTTTTTTGACAAACACCTTGCCGATGTTTGTAAACAGCATCAGATACGAGTGGCTGTGGACCGCAATAACATTTTCGACACTGTCCTCTTCCTTGGTTGTCATGCCCACAATACCCTTGCCGCCGCGTCTTTGAGTTGTATAGGTGTCGGAAGGCAGACGCTTTATATACCCGTCGCGCGTCAGCGTTATAACGCATATATGGCGTTCGATAAGGTCTTCGAGCACAATCTCGTCCTCGAAAGGTACAAGTTCGGTACGGCGCTCGTC
>DGDL01000031.1:0-34550 GCA_002385415.1 Clostridiales bacterium UBA3953 | reverse complement strand
AGCTCGGCAAGATGCTCTTCAATTTTAATGCGTTCAAGTCCGACAAGCCTGCCGAGTGTCATGTCGACTATAGCCTGTGCCTGTGCGTCGGACAGCGAAAACTCATCTATCAATGACGCTTTCGCTTCGGCAATCGATCTGCTCGAACGTATAATGCTTATCACACGGTCAATGTTGTCGATTGCCAGTTTAAAGCCCTCGTATATATGCTCCTCATGCTGCGCACGGGCAAGGTCATATTCTGTGCGGCGTGTTATAACATCTATCTGGTGCGCGATGTAATACTCGAGCAGCTGCTTTAAATTAAGCGTACGCGGCACCCCGTCAACCAGCGCGAGCATATTGACCGCGAAGGTGTCCTGAAGCTGCGTGAACTTATAGAGCTGGTTGAGTATTACATGCCCGTTTGCGTCCCTGCGGTATTCGATGACAATGCGCATACCGTCAAGGTCCGACTCGTCGCGTAAATCCGTTATACCCTCAACGCGTTTGTTTTTCACACAGTCCGCTATCGCCTCAACAAGCGTCTTTTTGTTGACCTGATAGGGTATTTCGGTTATAACAATCCTGCATTCATCTTCGTCAACATCGGCACGCGCGCGGACCGTGATATGCCCGCGCCCGGTCGTATAAGCCCGAATTATGCCCGAGGTACCGCAGATCATCGCCGCGGTGGGGAAATCGGGCCCCTTGATAAACTCCATAAGATCGCGAATCGTCGCGTCGGGATTGTCAATCAGATGAATAGTGCCGTCAATAACCTCGCAGATATTGTGCGGCGGTATATTGGTAGCCATACCGACCGCGATACCTATAGAGCCGTTTACGAGAAGATTTGGGAACCTCGACGGGAGCACCGTCGGTTCTTTCAACTTGTTGTCAAAGTTAGGAGTAAAATCAACGACATCTTTTTTAATGTCGCTCATCATTTCGGAAGCGATGCGCGAAAGTCTCGCTTCCGTATAACGGTATGCAGCCGCGGCGTCGCCGTCGACGGTACCAAAGTTACCTTGACCGTCGATAAGCGGATAGCGCATCGAAAACGTCTGCGCCATTCGCACCAAAGCATCGTAAACCGCCGCGTCTCCGTGAGGATGATAGCGACCCAGCACATTACCAACCGTTGTAGCCGACTTGCTGTACGGGTTGTTGTAGGTCAGTCCATCCTCATACATGGAGTAAAGAATGCGCCTGTGTACAGGTTTAAGGCCGTCGCGTACATCAGGCAGCGCTCTTGCTGTTATAACCGACATTGCATACTGAAGGAAGGAGGTTTTTACCTCCCTTTCCATATTAATGTCGGTAATTTTCTGGTCTTTGAACTCTATGTCTCTTGTCTCACGTTTGTCGCGGGTACTCACTTTTATGATGTCAAGACTGCCGTCTGACAGCCGCCGTCCCTTCTGATTTTAATTTTCCTACAATATTATTATAATACATTATTGACTTAAATGTTTTAATTTAAAGTAAATTTTATTATTTTACGTTACAATTCACATCAAATCTATCGTTATATTTCGGTTTTTCAAATAATGCCATCCAGCATCTCTTTAGTCGGCATCTCGGTAGAAGGCAGCTGCACCTTTATCGCCGCCGCTGCATTTGCGCGCCGCAACGCCTCATAACAGCCGTCACCCTTTATAAAGCGGCGATATATGAATACCGCCAGCACAGTATCGCCTGCGCCTGTAAAGCCGCGAACGGTCACACGCGGGCTGTAGACGCGGTACACGCCCTCCTCGCCGGCAAACACCGCACCGTCGCCGCCAAGCGTGCAGAGCACCTCTGTTCCGGTCGACCTGTAAAGCTCCTCACACTCGCCCACCGCCTCGTCCGGCGACACTTCTCTGCCCAGATACTGCGACAGCTCAAATAAGTTGGGCTTTATCAGCGCCGGACCGGCCTGCATGCCCAGCTCGAGCGCCTCGCCGTCACAGTCGAGCACGCAATATGTGCCCCGACTTTTCAACATTGTTATAAGCGACTTATACACAGATTTGTCCACACCCTGTGGAATACTTCCGCCCATTACGAACATACCGCCTGCCGGGAGCGCCTTTATTTCGGAAATCAGCCTGTCAAGCTCATCCGGCGCAATAGGGCCGCCGCGTTCGTTTGCCTCTGTGCATGAGCCTTCCGAGTCTATCATTTTGATATTGAGGCGGGTTTCGGCTTTTGTTTCGACAAATCTGTGGATAATTCCCTGTGAATTAAGCTGTGCACAAGCTAAGCGTCCGTTTTCGCCGCCGACAAAACCCATCGCCACAGACTCCACTCCACACACATGCAGCATGCGCGAAACATTTATGCCCTTGCTGCCTACTATGGGGGGCGCCGAGTGCGAGGCGCGGTTGAGCGCACCGGCTTTAAACGGCGCATCGAAATACATTGTCTTGTCGAGCGAAGGATTGAGCGTCAATGTCGCTATATGCATTTTCATGGCATGCAACCTTCCCTATAAAATCAGTATCGGAGGCGTTTGCCTCCGAATTATGTTAAAACAACGGTGTTATGTCGGTCGGCGCGGCGGCTCTCACAATCGCGTCGCGCACGCTCGCGCGTTCAAGCGCGCTTTGTGTTGCACCTATCGCCAGCTCGGGTTTATTGTTGTCCCGGCTCAAATGGGCAAGCAGCAGGCGTTTTGTGCCGCTCCGCGCAAGAATAGCAGCAAAATAGGCGCAGTCGTCGTTTGAAAGATGGCCCTGTCGCGACATTATCCGGCGCTTTAGCTCTGCCGGATAGGGCCCGCGCCGAAGCATCTCGACATCGTGGTTTGACTCAATTATCACGCCGCAGCATCCCACCATCGCGTCGCCCGCCTCATCGGTCACACAGCCAAGGTCGGTGGCAATGGCAATATCGCCGCTGTCTGTGGTTATCCTATACCCCACGCACATAACGCTGTCGTGCGGCGTGACAAACGAGCGAATCATATAGTTTGGCGTTTCAATCGTGAATCGCGGCGAGAGTTCCACCACACAGGCACGCGCATGAGGCCCGAGCCTGGCCGCAGTTTCCGCCGCCGCATGTACGGGGATTTTATGGCGCTTTGAAATCACTTCGAGTGCCGATATATGGTCGGTATGCTCATGAGTTATAAAAATTGCGCTGATATTTTTAAGTGAGCTGCCCAGCTTCTGCAGGGCGGTTTCGATTGTTTTGGCATTTCTTCCGCAGTCGACAAGTATTTCCTCGCTGCCGGCTTTTATGTAAACGCAGTTCCCGGACGAACCCGAAAACAGCGTGTAGGCTTCAAGCATTGTATACATCCATTTCCATTAGCTGAAAAAATTTATATAAATCATGTCAAACATGAATGTAAACATGATCGGTATGATTAAAATCAAAAGCGATTTTGCGATTTTTTTGCGTTTTGCGTCGCTTTCGAGATATTTTATGCGCCGCTGGGCATCCCAATCGTCGGGAAGCAGGCTTTCGTCAAACGGCTTTAGCGAAAATCCGCGTGCAAGCACCACATAAGCCACCGAAAGCACGAGCAGCGCTATTGCATAGAGGTGTACTACAAATTTCAGTCTGTAGTAAACGCACACAAAGTAAAACGGAACTATAACCGCAAAGCTCACAAGGAGTTTCGCGGTCAATTTCCAGTTGACCTGTTTCAGCGCAGCGCCAAGCGGCGACATCGTTTTCTCTTTCTTGTTTCGTTTCATTTACGCTTTCTTTCTGACGCTCTACTGCGCGTCGTCGCCGAAAGGCCGTCCCGCAAGCGCGTCAAATATCAGTCGCAGCGCGCGGGCTGCGGTCTCGCGCTCCTCGGGCGTGCCCCCCTGCATTTGGGGAAGCAGCGCATTGTAAACCGCGCCTCTTATCGTCGGGTCTTGCGCAAGCATTTCGGCATTTGCCATCGGCATGGTGTTGTCAATTATCTCAAGCGAAAACAGGCCTTGCACCGAATTAGCCAGCCGCCTCTCGGAAAAATCGAGCGAAGGCGGCAGCTCGCCCTCCAGTATACAGCGCAGCGCCGTGTCCGCACCATACCCTTTTTCGACCATCGTCTTCTGAATCCGGGACACTATCTCGCTCTCCGACGTGCAGCCGGTGACATTCAAGCGGATAATCTCGTATCGCCGCTTTGAAAACCGTAGTCCGCGAATCTCGGCATGCACCTCGCCCGACTCGGTTTTGTCAAGCTTGACATACACTGCGCCTTTGTGCCCCGTTTCGCCGAAGTCGCGGCCTTCAAGACAGCCGCTGTAACCGTAATAAGTGTTTCCCGCCCGCTCGATGCCGGTCGTGTTGTGTATGTGTCCAAGCGCTATATAGTCAAACCCAGACTTTTGCACATCGTCGAGCGCAATGGGGCAATACGGCGATGTCGGCTCGCCGAGGTCTCCGTGCGCGCAGAGGAGGTTTATTCTCTGGGGATTACGGGGTCTTTTGCCCGCAAACGGGTTGTGCTGCATCGAGGGGCCTGTAAATGCATAGCCATACACATCGACCCCTATATCGTCAAACGAAAAATACGACAGCTTGTCGGTATCAAAAATATAAACGTGTTCGGGGAACTGGTACCTTGCCCATATGCTGTCGGGCGTATATGGGTCGTGGTTGCCCGGCGCGATTATGAATTTGCATTTGGGGTTTGAGGCAAACTCGCGCGCCATAAGCGCTGCGGTGTCCCGCCCCGCATAATCGCTGTCGAAAAGGTCGCCTGCCATTAGCATCAGGTCCACGCCCTCTGTTTTGGCAAACAGCATCATAGATGCAAAAGCACCGCGCAGCTCCGCCCGCCTTTGCTCTGCTTTATGCGGGTCGTCAAGCGAAAACGGGCTGTCAAGATGAAGGTCTGCGCAGTGCATAAATTTTATCATCTCGTTTTATAAACCTCGCGGCTATAGTCTCTAAACACTGCTATTTATTATACATTATCACAATTTGTTTTTCAACTTTTTCAGCAAATAATTCTTTATTTGTCCGCAATTGTGTGGTATAATGAATGCAAAATATCATTTATAGCGGGGTGCGCAGCAAAATGGCATATCTGATTGGCGTTGACATTGGCACATCCGGAACCAAAACCGTGCTGTTCGACGAGGCGGGTGCAACCGTCGCGGACGCACTGTATGAATATCCTCTCTATCAGCCCAGAGCCGGCTGGGCAGAACAGGACCCCCTCGATTGGTGGGAGGCAACTTACCGGTCTATTGCCGACGTTATTGCAAAATCGGGCGTTCGTCCGGAGGACATAAAGGGAGTGGGTCTTTCCGGCCAGATGCATGGGCTTGTGATGCTCGATTCCGCGGACAATGTGCTCCGCCGCTCGATTATCTGGTGCGACCAGCGGACAAGCGAGGAGTGTGTGCAGATTACCGAGCTTGTCGGCCGCGAGCGTCTTATTGAGATTACCGCAAATCCGGCGCTCACGGGCTTCACAGCCTCCAAAATAATGTGGGTGAAAAACCACGAGCCCGAAATATTCGAAAAATGCCGCAAGATTCTGTTGCCTAAAGACTATATCAGATTCATGCTCACCGGCGAGTATGCCACCGAAGTGTCGGACGCGTCCGGCATGCAGCTGCTTGACGTGCCGGCACGCAACTGGTCGCGTTATGTGCTCGACAAGCTCGAAATCGACCCCTCTCTGCTCGGCAAGGTATACGAATCATGCGAGGTAACCGGTCAGGTAACCGAATCGGCGGCCAAACTTACCGGTCTTCCGGCCGGCACTCCCGTCGTGGGAGGTGCAGGCGACCAGGCCGCAAGCGCCGTCGGTTGCGGCATAGTGCGCGAGGGCATTGCCTCCGCGACAATCGGCACATCGGGCGTGGTGTTTGCGCATACCGATAAAATTAAAATAGACCCCGAGGGACGCGTGCATACCTTCTGCCATGCCGTTCCGGGCGCATGGCATGTCATGGGCGTTACACAGGGCGCCGGACTTTCGTTCAAGTGGATGCGCGACAATTTCTTTGCGTCCGAAAAGCTAACCGCCGCCGAGACCGGCGACGACCCCAACTATGTAATGGACAAAATTGCAAAGCGTTCACCGGTCGGTGCAAACGGGATTATCTATCTGCCCTATCTGATGGGCGAACGCACGCCCCATCTCGACCCCTATGCACGCGGCGTGTTCTTCGGGCTGGCGGCAATACACGAAAAGCGCGACCTCTTGCGCGCTGTCATGGAGGGTGTCGTGTACTCGCTTTGCGACTGCATGGACGTACTGCGCGAGATGGGCATCAACCCCACATCTGTCTATGCCGCGGGAGGCGGCGGCAACAGCAAGCTATGGCGGCAGATGCTCGCCGACGCGTTTGGCATGAGCATATCGGTGTCAAGCTCAAAGCAGGGCGGAGCGCTGGGCGTCGCGATTCTCGCCGGTGTCGGTGCCGGAATCTACAGCTCTGTTCCCGAGGCATGTGATGCCATTATATCCGAAGCCGCACGAACCGAGGCTATCGAAGAAAACACGCGGCGCTATGACAAGATTCGCCGGCTTTACAAAAAGCTCTACATTGACCTGCGTGACGATTTTGAAGAGCTTTCTAAAATTTTCGCCGACTGAATATAACCCGAGCGTCCGCTTTTAAGCGGGCGCTTAACCGTGGTATACGGATTTACCAAACGTGAAAATATAATACAGGAGGGCTTTAACATGCCTCGTTCAATTCCGCTTTGGGAAGACCGGCCGCCTTTTTATAACCCCGACTACTGCGGCGGCGAAATACCGCGCATTACACCCTACATAATCCCTTCCGATAAGCCGCTCGGCTGCGTTATTGTGCTGCCCGGAGGCGGATATGCCGTCCGCGCGCCTCATGAAGGCGAGCCTATTGCGCTGATGCTCAACGCCGCCGGCTACAATGCGTTTGTGTGCGATTACAGAGTGTCGCCCTATCGCCATCCCGTACCGCTTTGCGACGCCAATCGTGCTGTCCGCTTTGTAAGGCACCGGGCAGCCGAGTTTGGCTGTGACCCAAACAAGATAGGCATACTCGGCTTTTCGGCGGGCGGACATCTTGCAGTCACTGCCTGCACACTTTACAGTGAAATAATCGGCGACGAAGGTTATACGCCCGACGAGATCGACAGCGTGTCTGCCCGTCCCGACGCCGGCATTTTCTGCTATGCTGTCGTGTCGCTTAGCAAATTTGCCCACGTCGGCTCGATGAACAATCTCACCGGCGGCGACATGGAGCTTGCCCGGAAGCTGTCGGGCGAGGTTGCTGCACACCCCGATATGCCGCCCGCCTTCCTGTGGCATACCTTCGACGACGAGGCCGTGCCGGTTGAAAACTCGCTGAACCTTGCCCTTCGCATGCGCGAGCTGGGCGTGCCCTGCGAGCTGCATATATATCCGCGCGGACGTCACGGGCTTGGCTTAGCGGAAGGCGACCCGTCGGTATCCCAGTGGACAGGGCAGCTTGCTTGCTGGCTGCGACACTCATTAAATTGGTAGTTTAGGCGGGGAGGGCAAATACCGTCCTCCCCCTATGATTTACGGTAGCAAAGGTTGATATATCATGAAAATAACTCGAGAAACCGATTATGCACTGCGTATAATGCGCTGCCTCGCACGCCGCGGCGATTTTACCGGAGCCGCAACCGTTGCGCTCGAAACCGAAGTGCCAGCGCGTTTTACGCAAAAAATACTTAGAAAACTTTCGCAAGGCGGGCTTGTAATATCGCGCCGTGGCTCTGCGGGTGGATACAGCCTCAGCCGCCCTGCAGAGGATATAAACATGCTTCAAATTATCGAAATCATTGACGGACCCATTTCGATTTTCGACTGTAAAGACGACGACCTTGCATGCCCTGGCTGTTCATGTGTTTATAACCAGATTTTCGGAGAATTGAGCGAACAAATCTCCGCTAAACTTCGCAGCGTTACGCTTGACATGGTGATCTGAATGGAAAATGACACTGTTCTGCTCACCGAAGTGCTGGGGCTTGCTGGTATGCTCATACTCGAAAACGGAGGCGATACTCACAGGGCAGAGGAAACCGCCGAGCGCATCTGTGCCGCCGCGGGACGTCCCGGCAGCGACGTGCTTGCGCTCCCAACCGGCATTATGATCACGATAGCGCCATATTGTAACAAAAAGACCGGCAACCGGCCCTGCGCCGGAGACTGCATGGCATGCTCCCGCTCGACCGGCGACGGCGAGCCCGTAACACTCATACGACGCGTTAAAAAGCGCACAATAAACCTTGAAAAGCTGGAGCTTGCAAATCGCGCGGCTCGGGCTTTCACCGACGGCAAAGCCTCGCTCCCCGAGACGCTCACCCGGCTGCGCGAAATAGACACCCAGTCGACAGGCAACAAATATATCGACGCTATATATTCCGGGCTTTCATGCGGGCTTTTTTCGCTGCTGTTCGGCGGAGGATGGTTCGAGCTGATTTGCGCGTTTCTGTGCGGATTTACCGCCCAGCTTGTATCGTCAGTATTTCAGCACAGCAGCATATATCAATTTGCAAGAAATTTCATCGGCGGCGTTGTAATAGCCTCGCTCGCCGTTCTTCTCACCACTTTTTTCGGCATGGGCAATATAAATATTATCATAATCGGTTCGCTTATGAATTTGCTTCCCGGTCTTGCGATGACCAACGCAATACGCGACACCATGACGGGCGACCTTGTTTCGGGTGTCGCAAGATTTGCCGATGTTCTTTTAATCGCACTGTCGCTGGCAGGGGGCGTCGGTGTTGTTTTATCGGTATTTATCGGCCTTGGCGGCGTTGTGAGGTAAATGCGATTGTACACAGGTCAATTAGTTTTTGAATTTATAGTTTGCACCGCTGCCACCGTGTTTTTTTCGCTGCTCATGCGTGCTCCGCGTAAAACCATACCGCTGACCGCACTTGTCGGTGGAGCTTCATGGGTGGTTTTTGAGCTCTTGCTTGCAAACAATCAGCCCGAAATTTCGGCATATTTTTTCGGAACAATGGTTGTTGCCGTATCCGCCGAGGTGATGGCCCGCATATTTAAAATGCCCGCGCCGATTTTCATATTCCCGTCGCTTATCCCCGTCGTTCCGGGTACAAGGTTATACAAAACGGCGCTCGCGCTTGTTGAGGAAAGATATGTCGAATTTCGCGACGAGGCAACGCGCACGCTGTTTGCCTTCTGCGCGATAGCAGTCGCGCTTGCGCTTACAAACGTTGCCGCCCGCTCACTGTCGGCTTATCTCAGCACCCGCGCGCGGCGTAAACTTCAAAAAAGACAGGGAAAAAGTTAACGCAAAAATATCGCGGCGAGACGGAGAAATCCGTCTCGCCGCTGTTGTTTTATTTTGCTGTTTACACATGCCAAATCAGCGCTTGCCGGGACCTGCAAGAGCAGCTGTTTCACTTCCCTGCCAGCCCGATAAGCTCGAGCTTTTTCTCCGCGCATGAATATGCCAGCTTGTAGTTGTCTTTTTGGCGCGCGATAACCTCAAGCTCCGAGCAGGTTATATACATTATCTCGACCGGCAGCGCCGCAGACCTTACAAGCTCCCTGTATCTTCGCTCCGCCCCGTCAATATCGCCGTCTGCGAGCGCAAGCGTCGCGGATACCTGCTCCGCACATGCCAGACCGAGCGGCGCAAGCTCAAAAAGGGCGCGTGCAAGCTCGACCTTGCCGTCTTTTATCAGCTTGTTGAGACGCAGGCATTCCGCGCCCTCATAGGGCGGCAGGCGGTTTGGCAGTTCGGTGCCCGACAAATCGTCGCGCAGCCGCGAACCGGCATATATATACCTTATATAGTCAAGATACAGCATAGCGCTTTCCTGCAATGCGCTGAGCCGCAACAGCCCACGCGCCGCAAACTCAAGCGACAAGGAAAACAGCTCCTCAGCAGAGGTCAAGCTGCCGTCGCGCAAACACGCTTGAGCCGCCTCGTACATGCTGTCGGCTGCAATCACATACAGCTCGTCGTCGAAAAAATCTTCAGGTGCGCTCCTGCACTCCTGTGCACATTCCGCGTACTTTTTTTCTTTATAAAGCGCCTTAACGGCAGCTGTAAAGCGTGATTTCTCATACCCCGAAAGCTCCGCATCGTCGTCTATAAGCCATCCGGGTGAAATCTCCAGCCGCTCGGCTATATAGAGCAGCGTTTCGAGCGATGGCATCGCCGCTCCCGTCTCTATGCGGCTGAGCATGTTTCGCGTTATAAATCCGCCGCATAGCTCGCTCTGCGTCATTGCGCGTCGTTTTCGCAGAGCTCTTATTTTTTCGCCCAGCTTTTCGGCACTCACACAGCCCCTCCTCCGGGTGCTACCGCCACAATCAGCGGGAAATCTTTAAACGTGAGTTTTTTTACCGACTCGCAGCCAAGGTCTTCAAATGCTATAACCTCGCAAGAGGTTATATGCGCTGAGGCCAGCGCGCCCGCCCCGCCGATAGCGCAGAGATACACGCCACCATGTCGGCGAATCAAGTCGCATACCTCGGGCGCGCGCCATCCCTTTCCAATAGTGCAAGCAAGCCCTGCCTCGAGCAGCCTT
This sequence comes from Clostridiales bacterium UBA3953, assembly GCA_002385415.1. Lineage (GTDB taxonomy): Bacteria > Bacillota > Clostridia > Oscillospirales > CAG-272 > DTU078. The sequence goes on along the minus strand of DGDL01000031.1, from coordinate 24,098 downwards.
TTCATATAAACATCCATGCGTGAAGATGTTGTCGGCCCGCATGAGCCTATCACACTGCCCGGTCGTGCGGGTGTCGGGCCAGCGTAATATATTGTCCCGCCGTCAAGCTCAAAGGGAGGCTCCTTGCCCATCTCGAGCAGCTCCACAATGCGCTTATGCGCCGCATCGCGCGCTGTATAGACGGTACCCGACAGCAGTATTTGCTCGCGTTCTCTTACAAATGGCGCCCATTCGGCAATATTTGCGGTGTTATATCTTCTCATCTTCAATATCTGCTCCGAAAGCAAACTCGGACTCGGGAATTGTGGCTGTGCCCGTATCGTCGTCCATTTCGCTGTCTATTCGGCTGTACTCCCGTTTAAGCTCTTCGCTTATTATGTCGCGCAGGCTTTCAACCCTACCATTAATTTCGCGGGATTTTTCGCGCATTTTGTCTATTATCTCGTCAAACTCGCCCTGCACCGAGCGCAGGTATTCAGTGTATCCTTTCACATACTCTTCGCTCATCGCTACAAGCTTTTTGTTTGCCTGCTCAAGCGCGTCCTCGAGTTTGGCACGCGCCTCCTCCCGCATAACCAAAATTTCCTCTTTTGTCTGCTCAATTATTCTTTTGGCTTCTTCCTGTGCCTCCGCTTTAATTTGCTCGGCTTCGGCGCTCGCCTTTTCCTTCATCTTATCGGCCTCTTCTTTGGCGATTATCAGCACTTCGCCCACCTTACGAGGCAAGTCTTCGCCAACCTGTCTTTCGGACGCAGCCTTCGCGGACTCTCTCAAGCGCTCATTTTCGGCAGAAAGCATCTCAAGCTGCGCGGCCTGCTGGCTCACGATCTTTTCGCCCTCCTCGAGGCGGTCGCGCAAAATCTGATTCGCTTCGGCTAAATTAGCCTTTTCGTCTATCACCTGTGACAGTTTTCTTTCCAGATTGAGCTTTTCTTCTTCATATTTTGCTATTTGCTGGTTTTGCTCGCCTATCTGCCTTTCATATTGGGCGATTTTCTTTGCGTTTTCTTCAAGCAGCTTTTCCTTTTCGGCAAGCGTCTTTTTGACATTTTCCAGCTCCGCGTTGAGAAGGTCGTAGGTTTCAACCTTAAATTCCAGCGCTTCGATTGTCTGTCTTTGATTTGCTATTGTGCGCTTATAGTTTTCCTCAGCGGAGGCAAATCGCAAATTCATCTCTTCAAGATATGCGTTAACGTCTTTTTTGTTATACCCTCTCAGCGCTTCTCTGAAGCTTACATTTGCCTTACCCGCTTTTTCTATCTCAATGCCGGTATTCTCCACTGCCGTTACCCCCGCAACTTATCTTTGTTGATAATATAGCATAATTTGGATACTTTTGCAACAACAAGTATGCAAATTCGTCTAAAGTCGCCGTTTCTTGCGCCTGCGCCCGACTGGTTTTTCGGGAAAAAACTTCGGTACACAAAGCTGTCCAATATAAAAACCGGAGCGAACGGGTTTTTCCCATCCGCTCCGAACATTCTTTTGATTTTAATCTTGTACCTCGACCATCTCGTAAGCTTCGAGAATGTCGTTTTCCCTGATATCGGTGAATTTCTCGAGCCCTATACCGCACTCGTAGCCTGCGGCAACTTCACGCACGTCATCTTTAAAGCGGCGCAGCGACGCTATTTGGTCTTCGAATATAACTATACCGTCGCGTACCACTCTGACCTTTGCATTGCGTGTGATCTTTCCGTCAAGAACATACGATCCGGCGACGGGGCCGACCTTCGGCACGCGAATAACCTGTCGCACCTCGGCGTGCCCGAGCAGCTCTTCTCTGTATGTCGGTTCGAGCATGCCCTTGAGCGCAGCGCTTATTTCTTCGATGCAATCGTAAATAACGCGATAAGTACGAATTTCGACCTTATGGCGTTCTGCCGATTCCATCGCACCCCTGTCGGGACGTACGTTAAAGCCGACGATTATGGCGTTCGATGCGGCTGCGAGCATGACGTCGCTGTCCGAGATACCGCCCACACCGCTGTGTATAACTTTGACCTTGACTTCATCGGTCGAAAGCTTGAGAAGCGATGTCTTAACCGCCTCAGCAGACCCGTCGACGTCGCCCTTGACGATAATGTTAAGCTCCTTGGCGCCTTCCTGGATCTGGGCAAACAGCTCGTCAAGGCTGACTTTGGAGCTGGCCATTATCTCCTCTTCACGCTGACGCTCCTTGCGCTGCTCCGCAAGCTCGCGGGCCATGCGCTCGTCTTCGACGGCGTGGAACTCATCTCCCGCCGTCGGCACCTCGGAGAGACCGATAATCTCAACCGGCTCGGATGGACCTGCCGTTTTGACGGTCTCGCCCTTGTCGTTTACCATCGCCCGCACCCTGCCGACTGCGGTGCCGGCAATGACTATATCGCCGTAATGGAGCGTACCGTTCTGCACCAGTACAGTGGCGACCGGGCCGCGTCCGCGATCGAGCTGCGATTCTATGACAATACCTTTCGCGCGACGGTTGGGGTTTGCTTTCAGCTCTTTCAGATCGGCTATAAGCAGCACAGACTCGAGCAAATCGTCAATACCCTGACCGGTAAGCGCCGAAATAGGCACGCACATTACGTCGCCGCCCCATTCTTCGGGTACAAGCTCGTATTTTGTGAGTTCCTGTTTGATTCGCTCGGGGTCGACTCCCGGCTTATCCATTTTGTTTATAGCGACTACTATGTCAATCTCCGCAGCTTTTGCGTGGTTGATGGCTTCAACCGTTTGCGGCATAATTCCGTCGTCTGCCGCGACGACCAGTATCGCGATGTCCGTCGCCCTTGCACCGCGGGCACGCATTGTCGTAAATGCCTCGTGACCGGGCGTGTCAAGGAAAGTGATTTCGCGTCCGCTGACGTTCACGCGGTATGCGCCGATGTGCTGCGTGATGCCTCCGGCTTCGGTCGCGGTGACATTTGCTTGACGTATTCTGTCGAGCAGCGAGGTTTTGCCGTGGTCGACGTGACCCATGACAACGACAACGGGAGCACGCGGCACCAGATCTTCCTCTTTGTCCACAGTATCGTCAAACAGTTTGTCTTCTATCGTAACGACTACTTCACGCTCGACTTTTGCGTTAAACTCCTCGGCAACAAGTGCGGCCGTTTCAAAGTCGATTTTCTGGTTGGCAGTTACCATAAAGCCCATGCCTATGAGCTTCTTTATAACTGAAGCCGCTGTCATCTTGAGCCTTGATGCAAGCTCGCTGACGAGAATCTCGTCCGGCAATGTAATTTCAAGCGGTTTCTTTTTGGCTTTTTCCAGCTCAAGGCGGCGGAGCTTTTCGGATTCTGCCGATGCGCGTCCCCTGCCTCTGGATCTTTTGCCATCCGTGCCCACGCGAGTGTTTTGCTTTTTGAGCTTCTGTTTCTCCCCGCTTATGTCCTTTTCGGTGTCGGGAACGAATTTGTCGAGCTTCTCGTCGTATTTGTCGAGATTGACGGTTGTTGTGCGTGTATCGACAACTCGCGTACCGCTTGCCTTGCCGCGATGATGCGAGCGTTCTCCCTCTATAATCTTGACAGCCGGCTCGTCGGAAGTAGTCGGCGTATGCACAGCGGCAGGCTGCTGCTTCTGTTTCTGTGTGGCAGCCTTCCGCTTCTGCTGCTTCTGCTTTTGCTGCGAGAGATCGGGTTTTTTGTCGAACCGAGCCTCGCGTGCGGATACTCGCTCTTCGGGTTTGGCTTTTGTATCCGTTTCGTGTTTCGCTGTTTCAGCAGTTTTGCGGATTTGTTCATCCTGGCGGGCAGAGAGCTGAGCGCTTGTTTGCTCTGCCTGCTTTTCTTTCTGCTGACCACCGGATTTTTGTGCCTGTCGCCCGCTCTGCTGAGCTTGCTGCGAACGTCCCCCCTGCTGTGTTTGCTGCTGTTTTCCCGACTGCTGGGCTTGCTGGGGATGGCTGCTCTGCTGCTGACCCTTGCCTCCCTGCTGAGTTTGAGGCTGACGTCCGCCGGCACCGCTTTGACGCTGGCTCTGTTTTTGCTGGGATTGTGCCGTCTGCGCAGAACGAGCCTGTTTGGCTTCACCTTGGGCGGTGGGCGCAGAAGTGTCACTTGCCGCCTGTTCAGTCTCAGCCGACACTGCGGGCTCCGGGGCCGGTTCGGGTCTGGGTACGGATATGGTTATTTTACCGCTTAAATATTCGTCAATATCGTCTATTTGCCGTGCAGCGGTCACGGCATTCATTATTATGTCAAATTCGACGGAATCAAGTTGCGATCCTACCTTTCTGCCGGGAAAACCATTTTTCGCAAGCAGATCGATAAGCTCGCCGCTTTTCATTCCAAGATCTTTGGCGAGATCGCCCAATTTGTATTTTTGGTTTAGTGTCATAGTATCTTCCTTTAACCGTTTACCATTTCCTTCAGCAGAATATGCAGCGTTCGCAGCGTAACTGATGTTGAAAGGTTGCTATTTATATATTATGGTTTGTTAGGCCTTTTTGTCTTCGCTTCCGCCGGCAATGCCGGCGATAGCCGACGCCATATTTTTGTCGATCACCGCGACGGCCGAAGTCAATCCCTTGCCTCCAATCCGTCTGCCAAGCTCGAACATGTCTACATTTACTTCGACTATCTTTATGGCGTCTTCCTCCGCCGCAAATGCTATGTTTCTCTTTGTTCTTGCCGCGGCATCGGCGGCGACGACTATTATGCCATCTCGACGAAAGATGATGCCCGATCGCGCGGCATCGACAACTTTTTCCGCGCCTATTATCAGGCGGCCGGCTTTGCTGGCCAGCCCTATCATTCGGAGAATTTTCTCGTCACGCGGCACGGCGGAAGCGGTGCCTGTTTTTTTCTCACTCGAGCTCAAGGCTATCTATCTCCGATTCAAGCCCGTCGTATACTTCGTCGGGTATTTCGCAATCGAGATTGCGTTCCAATCGTTTAGCCTTGCGCGCTTTACGCAGGCACTGCACATTCTTGCATATATAGGCGCCGCGTCCGGATTTTTTTCCGGTCGGGTCGAAAAAAACTTCACCCTCCGGAGAGCGTACTATGCGGAGCAGCGTTTTCTTTGGATATGATTCGCCGCATCCGACGCAGCGCCGCTCTGGTATTCTTTTTTTAACAGCTGCCGACATGGCATTTTCTCCGTTTGTTTTTACTTTGGTTCTTTTTCAGCCTATCCGTTTCGCCATATAAATCGGCTCATCCGGTTTTTATATCGATTTTATAGCCTGTCAGCTTAGCGGCAAGACGTGCGTTCTGACCTTCTTTGCCGATTGCCAGCGAAAGCTGGTCAGGGTCGACATAAACTCGGCAGACCCGCTCGTCTTCGATGACCACCCTGTTAACCACCGCCGGCGAAAGCGCCGCGGAAATAAATTCTTCGGGTATGTCGCTGTATTTTACTATATCTATTTTTTCTCCGTTAAGCTCGTCTATGATGTTTTGGATTCTCATGCTGCGCGTTCCGACGCAGGCGCCGATGGGGTCGACATTTTCGTCGCGCGACATCACCGCGACTTTGCTGCGTGAACCTGCTTCGCGCACTACACCTTTTATTATAACCGTGCCGTCCTGGATTTCGGGTACCTCAAGTTCAAAAAGTCTTTTTACCAGACCCGGATGGGTACGTGACAGTGTCACTATCGGCCCGTGCGACTCTTTGCGCACCTCGGTTACATAAACTTTGATGTGATCGTTTTCTCTGTAGATCTCGCCGGGTATCTGCTCGCTTTTTATAAGCGTTGCAATCGACGTTCCGGTATCGACCGTTGCGTTACCCGTCACCTCGTCGACTCGCAGTACCGTAGCGGTGATAATCTCCTCGCGCTTGTTTTCGTATTCTTTTATGAGCATTCCGCGTTCCGCTTCGCGCACCGCCTGTATTATAACATGTTTTGCGGCCTGTGCACCGAGTCTGCGGAAATTTTTCAACTTTAATTCTATTTCGACGACATCGCCGATGCTATATTTGCGATTTATCTTCCGTGCTTCCGCCAGAGTCATCTGTGTGACTTCGTCCTCGATTTCGTCGACGACCTGCTTCAGCTGATACATCTTGACTTCTTTTTTTTCGGGATCAAGCACAACCTTGACGTTACTATAGCCGTCCTGATCCTTTTTGTATGCGGACAGCAACGCCGCCTCTACCTTCTCATACATGTATTCCTTCGGAATGCCCTTTTCTTTCTCGAGCATTTCGATGGCGGCGAAAAACTCTGTATTCATGGTATCAAATCCGTTCTCCGTTCATCTGTTCATATTGTCTATTCGTTATTGCTGGCAGCGGCAAAGTCAAAATATGCGTTCAGCCTCGCTATCTCGCCGGATTCGAGGATAATCTGACTACCATCACATTCAAGAGTAATCGCGCCGCTCGCATCGTCATAGTTGACAAGTGTACCGACGGCTTCTTTGCTGTTTATTTCGGGATGCCGCCTGTAAAGCTTTGCGCGTACCGTCCGACCAATATAAGCTCTTTTGTGCTCGGGCGTGCGCAGCAGTCGCTCCACACCGGGCGAGCAAACCTCAAGCTGATACGAAACGTCAATCGGGTCGGCTTCATCGAGCAGCGGGTCAAGCGCTTGTGACATGGCTTCGCAATCATCAAGGCCTACACCCTGCTCGCTGTCTATTATGACGCGCAGAAAATAATCCGCGCCCTCCCGGACAAACTCGACATCCCAAAGGATCAGCCCGAGTCGATCCGCGCAAGGCGCGGCAAGCGCGGTAACCGTATTGATTATATCCTGTTTTCGCATAAGCGCATGTCATTTTCCGGACAGAGCCCGGATTTCTCCATTCAAAAAATTTGAAGAGCAGGTCGACCTACTCTTCAAGCATAGATAAGTAAATTTACAATACTATTATATCATACCCGTACTTATAATGCAATACTTTTTTGCAGAAAATTTAATTATAAAATAATTTCAGTCCTCGCGGTATGATTTTATGCGAAAAAGCCGGTTTCTATTCTTCCCAACTCTCGACGCATACCTCTACCGGATAATGGTCGGACAGGTGAAGCCCGTCACGCACTTCATCCCACAGCCGCACAGATGACACTTTCACGGTGGATGCCGCCATTATATAGTCAATTTTGCCTGGTGCCTCAACTCTGCCGTAGCCGTGGAATGTGCCGCCGGAGGAAGCCGAAAGGTCAACATATCCGGCACCAGCGAACACCGCAAGCGGCTCGGAGTCCGGCAGAGCGTTGAAATCGCCCGTTATGACCGTCGGCAGCTTGACTTGACTGTCAAGTCTTTCAATCTCTGCAATGATCTGTTTTGCGCCCTCTATTTTGGCATAGTCGCGCTCGTGGTCGAGATGTGTGTTCACAAAACGGAAGCGTCCGAAGCCGTCTTCCATGCGGTCACGCAGCGTACACACCACGAAAATACGCGGGCATCCGCTTTGGTCGGCAAATCTCGAGCCGGGCTCAAACGGCGTGTCCGACAGCCAGCGCTGGTCGAAATACTGCAGCTCGAACCTGTCGCGCTTAAATGCCACGGGATTTGCCTCATCGCCAAAGTTTTTGCCTCGACCATAGCCGAGAAACTGGTATCCGTCAAGATTTTCGCGCAGCCACTCGAGCATGTGAGGCAGCACTTCCTGAAATCCTATAATGTCCGGGGATTCCTCAAGCAGTCTGTCACGCACATACGGCTTGCGATGTGAAAATGCCTGCGGCCCGTCGTGCGTTGTATCAAGACGCAAGTTGTAAGAAACAATCTTAAGCAAAACAGTACCTCTTTATTGACTTATCTTTAATTTTTTCTGCCGGCAGCCTCGTGCGTCCGCTGTGTGCCGGTGTTTGGAAAAGGCATATTTATATGATTTTGTCTGCCGTCCGGCTGCGGCGGCAGCACTGCAGCTTGCCTTTCCCGCTTTTGTTGAATCGGTCACCGCAAAAAGTCAGCCGGCATCACATTGTTGCGCGATCGAATGCCAGATAAATATTTTTATGACTTTGCCGCGCCCCATTTTTTCGATTTTACCATTACTTCTGCTAATCCAATTATATACTTATATGCACATATTGTCAAGAGCTGTCAAAATTACTCTCCTGCATCTGTAAGCGAGGCTATGTAGTCGTCAAGATACTCTATCCTGCGCTTCATTGTTGTTTCAAAATAGTCTAAGTCCTCTACATAGCTTGTGTCCGGCCAGCGCATAAGATTTCTTTGATATGCGCCCGACCGCCAAAGGTCGTCCCAATAACCCCGCGCGATTTCCATTATGCCCTGTGCCGTAACAATACCATTGTCATAAAGCTCTCGCCAGCGATTTTTAACATAATTTGCCGCGCCGGGATAATATTTTATAAGCCTGCGCCCGCAGTTGAAGTCAAACGATTTTACGGCTGTGTTTTTGTCTTGGTACAGATAGTTTTTAACACCGCCGTTCCATCTGAGCCCGAAAGTGACGTCCAAATCCCACGGGAAGGAGTGCACATACCCGCCGATAACGGCATAAAATGTGTTCTTCCACAGGTTGTCTTCACCCATTATAATCTGCAAATACAGCCAGTAATCGAGCATGTTTTGGACATTTGCGCATTTGTCAATCGTTTTTCTAAACGTTTCGCCGTCCGATTCGTACACAGCTTTGACAAAGTCTGCAAATGTTCCCCAGCCGCTGTATCCCCCCACCTTGATTTCGTCGGCATCAGGATATTTGCGCTCAACTCCGACAAAAAACGTGGTGGCCGGCGGCAACTCTCTCATTTGGTCGGACGGCGGAACTTCCCAGGTTTTGACGACGAACAAAGCGTCATCTTCGCCCAAATTGAGCGTTTTTTGGTCGAACCGTTCCATGAAAACGTAAAATCCATTGTAATGGCCGTTGAGTATAACTTCTGTATACCGCAAATTAATAGTGCCCTGCGCTTTGTCGCCGACTATATAGGCGCCCATTTTGCTCCACAAGCTCCAGCCGGTCGCATCGCGGATTTTCGCTTCGTCGGAATAGGACGCATAGAGTATCCAGTCGTCATCTTTGCGCATGCCAAGCAGCGGGAGCTTGTTTGTATCTGAGTAGTCATCTTTATACAAGGTCAGCCTCAGCGATGTTTTTGGAAGCGAGGAACTTGTCGCACCGCGGATACGTATCATCGCTGCCGACGCGTCGGTGTAAGCCGCCGAGCTGCCGTTGCGCGGCGTGAGGACCGTAATATCGCATGGAGTGTCCTCTCGTGATATGCCTTTGCCCTTATGCGTGTCGATAGTCATAACGGGCAGCGTCGTGAATATTATCTCCGGCGCCGTATATACCTCATCGGCTATTACATAAAGGCGCAGCGACTTGCCTTCGCGCATGATACTGTCCAGCCCGGGCTGGGCGTCATCATCCAAAACCGCAAATGTGCAGTCAACATTTGCCGACAGGCAGCCGTTGCCCCAAGACTCGCCTTCGGTGCGGTCGCTGTCCACAGTCAGGAAAAAGGTCTTACCGTCGGACAGCACCGGCAGCTTTGCATAATCATAATAAAGGACAAGCCCGAACTTGGCGGGAGAGACATATTTCTTTTCGGCTATAAGGTTTAGAAACTCGTCGCTTGTTATTTTCTGCGCGCCGAAAATTGTGCCCTCGGGAGCCGTCGGAACCGAAACTTTATTGCCGCCACCCTGCTCCGAGTCTTCGCCCGGCTGCGCGGCACTCACCGTTTCGGATACATTGTCCTGGGCGTCGGAAGCTTTTTGGGTAGTCGAGCATCCCACAGCCAGCATTCCGGTCAGCAGCATTGCGGCAGCCAGCAGCAAAAATCCGTTGTATCGCAGTTTCATTGCAGCAACTCCTTCTGCCGGCAACACTTTATAGCCACCGGCATTAAATTATTCCCGGAAGGGCAGCAGATTTACCCTCCGGGCAAAACGGAAAACACATTTGTCGCTTTATATATTTGGGATTGACAGCATCTTTATTTCGGACAGTCTGTATCTGCCCAAAACTTCATTGTTTACCTTCAGCTCGGGGAATAAAGCGTTGAGCTTTGCATCAAATGCTTCAGCCTTTGCATATTCTTCAAGGTCGACAAGCTGCAAAAGTTCGCTTTCGGTAAGCTGTCCCCACTCGGGAAGTTCGAGCTTTTTAATTATATATATGGCGCTTCCCTCTTCCACGCGCCTAACTTCGCCGACCTGCATCTCGGCCAGCGCCGAGACTATATTCGCACCGTAAGTCGATAGCTCGTTTACCGACACATAAAAACCGCTTGGGTAGGCAGTGGTGTCATATTCGCTGTAAGTTATAATCAGCTCGTCGAAATCTTCACCGGCCTGAGCCTTTGCAAGAGCCTCCTCTGCCTTTGCCAGCTTTTCGGCAAATTCCTCTTCGGTCAAAGGCTCTGTCACAAGTGTTCCGCTGCTGTCATATTTATAGTTGCCTTTGGAATCGGTGGCAAGTTTTGTGGTGTAAATGACTATATACTTCATGTGCCAGTAGTTGTCTTTGAAATACTGCACATAGTCGTTGTCCGAAAGCGCCTCCGGCCCATAGGGACCATACAAATAGTTATACACTGCTTTCAACTTTTCTTCGCATATATAAATTTCGCGTAAAAGTTCGATATTAAGATTAATGTGCGCAAGGGCGCTGTTGAGCTCGGCCCGGCTGCCGTAGTATTCTATTTTTTCATTTATATCGGCGTCTATCGCTGTTTTTACCTCTTTTTCGAGTTTCAGGCCGTACTCGTCAAAAAGCTGCTGGCCGATGCAGTATTTATATATTTGATTGTTTATTATATCGGTAAAATAATCTTCGGTTGTAACACCGTCGGACACTTCGGATTGCCAGAAATCCGAAGTGTCTTTTCTGTTGTTAAAGCTGTAAATAACGTCTCTTTTATAAAGCGCGACCCAATAGCCGTACATCGCTTCGCTTATTTTATATCCTTTGTATTCAAGCACCGTCTCGCCTCCGACCGGAGAACAGCCGGAGACGAGCAGCACCGCAACTAAAATCACGCATATCGGTGCGGCGATTTTTTTCATTTTTTTCCTTTCAAACAAGCTGGTTAGCATAACAAAGATTATATCTTAAAGCTGCTCAAGATTGCTGGTGTGGATTTGCATATATTTTTTAAACAAATCCCGTAAAAATATGAGAATGTTCTCATCGCGCTTCATTTTAACCGTTATATACGGTCTTGTGCCGAGGCTGAGAAGTATCCTACCGCGATATTCTCCCGCAAGCCGCGCCCAAATTGCCGCATCCAGCTCAGCGGGATAGATTATCACGCTGCCTCCGCTCTGCTCGGTCTTTGAAACGCCGCATTCGCTGCCCAGCGCACGGACAAGCGCAACATTTATCAGGTTGACGACAGGCTCCGGCGGATCGCCATAGCGGTCGCATAGCTCGTCGATGACGTCCATTGCGTCTTCTTCGCTCAAAATCAGCGATATTTTCTTATATGCCTCTATGCGCTGTGTTGAGCTGCGAATATAACTTTCGGGAATATAGGCATCAAGGCGGATTTCAAACGTATGCTCGGGCCGGGTTTCGGGCTTCTCGCCTTTCTCTTCTTGTATCGCCTCGCTGAGCAGGCGCATGTAAAGGTCATAGCCGACCGACTCTATATGCCCGTGCTGTTCCGGGCCGAGCATGTTGCCCGCTCCACGAATCTCAAGGTCGCGCAGCGCAATGCGGAATCCCGAGCCGAACTCCGTATAGTCGCGGATAGCCGAAAGCCGCTTTGTGGCGATTTCCGAAAGCACACTGCCGCGGCGATAGGTGAAATAGGCATACGCGCGCCTGCTCGACCTGCCGACCCGCCCGCGCAGCTGATGGAGCTGTGCAAGTCCGAGCTTGTCGGCATCTTCTATGATAAGCGTATTGGCATTCGGAATATCGACACCGGATTCGATAATGGTGGTACAGACGAGGATGTCGATTTCGCCGCTTATCATGGCGCGCCATATATCCGAAAGTTGTTCTTTGTCCATCTGGCCGTGCCCAACGGCAATACGCGCCTCCGACACAAGCTGCGATATTTTGTTTGCCACCGAGTTTATTGATTCCACACGGTTGTGGAGATAAAAAACCTGTCCGCCCCTGCGCAGCTCGCGGCGTATCGCCTCGCCAATGATTATCTCGTCATACTCGAGCACATAGGTTTGCACCGGCATGCGGTCGCCCGGCGCTTCCTCGAGTATGGACATGTCGCGGATGCCCGAAAGCGCCATATTCAGCGTCCGCGGAATGGGTGTAGCGGAAAGCGTCAGCACGTCGACGTTTGTGCAAATCTGTTTTAGCTTTTCTTTATGTGCTACGCCAAAGCGCTGCTCCTCGTCGACTATCACAAGCCCCAGGTCACGGAACTCCACATCCTTTGACAGCAGCCTGTGGGTCCCCACTATAATGTCAACTTCGCCGCGTTTGAGCCCCCGTAGTGCCTCCGCCTGCTGTTTGGGCGTGCGGAAGCGAGACAGCATATCGACCTTTACAGGAAATCCGCGCATACGCGAAAGCAGGGTCTGATAGTGCTGGAGCGCCAGTATTGTCGTCGGCACAAGTATCGCCACCTGCTTTTGCGAGGCTACCGCCTTAAACGCGGCCCGCAAAGCAACCTCTGTCTTGCCGAAACCGACATCGCCGCACAGCAGCCGGTCCATCGGTTGGGGCTTTTCCATATCGCGCTTTATTTCTTCGATAGCCTCAAGCTGCCCTTCCGTTTCCTCGTATTCAAATTCCGCCTCGAACTGGTGCTGCATTTCGTCATCGGGAAGAAATGCAAATCCCGGCTTGTGCTGCCGCTCGGCGTAAAGTTTTATCAGCTCCCGCGCCATTTCTTTAACGGCGGCCTTCACGCGCGATTTTGTGCGCGTCCATTCCGCGCCGCCCATCTTCGACAGTTTGATTGTGCCGTCCTCGGCGCGGCTGCCAATATATTTGGATATGCTCTCAAGCTGGTTACAGGGGATATACAGCATATCCGTACCGGCATACTTTATTTTAAGATAGTCACGTGTGAAACCGTCGACCGTTACGCTCTCCATGCCGATATACTGGCCGATACCGTGGTTGACATGCACCACATAGTCGCCAGGTTCAAGGTCCGCATAGCTTAATATGCGCTCCTGACGCGAGCGCTTTGCGGCCTTCGCCGCCCGTCTTGCGGTGCGCACGCGCGAGTATGAACTCTGGCTCGGATAAAGCGACAGCGCCGCGAATTTTGTAACCGGCAGCTCAAATCCGGGAAAATCAAACCCGTGCACTATAAGCGCGATACCCGGATGCGGAGTGCCGCTTCCCGTATAAAGCACGGCGGGGATGCCGTCGCCGTCAAGCAGCCCGTGAAGATTCTGCGCGGACAGTTGGTTTTCGCAAATGATCACAACCGTATAGCCGCTTGCAAGATAGCCGCGCAAATCCTCGCGGAGCAGCTCATAACTGTCGGCATACGACACAGTTTGACGCGAGGCTATATTAAACATCCCGCCCAGCCGCATATCCCCGTAGCTGCCGAGGAACGTGTCGGCAAACACGGCTGCGCGGCTGCCGAAAAACATCTCAAACTCGGCATGATACTTGCCGTAATCTGCATAACGCGACAAAATTGCGCCGTGCTCAAGCAAATCGGTTATCGTCTGCTTTGCATGCCACTCATAGGCTTTCACGCGCTCGGAGCTTGCCTGCCACTCGAAAACAAGTGCGGTCTCAGCGTCCGAGAAATAATCTAAAAGACATTCGCGCTGTGGATATATAAGCGTTATATATTTGTCGATGGAATTGATCTCTCTGCCGCTTTCGGCAGCGTCAAGCTCGGCGTCCAGCAGCTCGCGGGTGCGCTCGTCCTCACATCTTTTCCTCTGTGCCGATATGACGCGGACAAGCTCATTTCGTTCCTTTGGCCCGATGAGTATTTCGCGTGCGGGAGGAATTTCAACAAACTCTACATTTTCCATCCTCCGCTGCGTCATCATATCGAATGTGCTGATGCGGTCTATGTCGTCTCCGAAAAATTCCACCCGCACAGGGTTTTCGGCTTTTGGCGGGAAAATATCAATTATATCGCCCCGCACCGCATACTGACCCGCGCCGTCGACAAGCTCCACACGCACATAGCCCGCGCCGACAAGAAAGCTCTTGAGCCGCTCGGGATCAACAGGCTCATCCAGCCCGAACCGGAGAATCGAGCGCATAGCAACCTCGCGCGGCATTGTATACTGCAGCGCCGCGTCGGGCGTGGCAATAACAACGTCGCACGAGCCGTCCAAAACCTTGTAAAGCACAGATAGCCTCTCATGCTCTGACTCATGGGAGGCTGTGATGTTATGGAATATGAAATCGCGGAACGGGTATACAATCGGTTTAAGCCCGCAGGCAAAAAGCAGGTTGAAGCATTTTTGCGCCTCTTTTTCGTCGGGAACAATGCAGAGCAGCGGCTTTCCATGCCCTGTCGCCACACGGTGCGCAAGCAGCGCGGTAAATGCGCCCCGCACGCCTTCGCTCATGCCGGCGATTCGCAGCGGGCAGGGGTCGTTGCTCCTGTTCTGCTTCTCTATCGCCGCTATTATGCCTGCGTATTCGCGCTCGGCTTCGAGCGCACCGACAATTATACCCGGCACGCCTGTAAATTCAGCTTGTACCATTCGACTCAGTTGTACCTGTTCATTGCTTCGTCAATCTTGCCGTTTACAATCAGGCTCACGGCGTCGCGGACATTTTCAATGCACTTTTTAAACTCGGGGACGTCGGGCTCGGGTATTTTGCCGAGTACCCAGTTGACCATATCCCCGCCTGAAGGCGGGGAGCCGACCCCAATGCGCACGCGGGGAAAAGCCTCTGTCCCGAGCCGTTTTATTATATCGGCGAGGCCTTTTTGACCGCCGCTTGAGCCCGAGCGCCTTACCCGCATCTTTCCGACCGCCAGATTTACGTCGTCAGAGATTATTATAATCTTTTCGGGCGGAATTTTGTAAAAATCGGCCGCTTTCCCGACAGCCTGTCCGGAAAGATTCATATATGTTTGTGGTTTCATAAACAAAACGCGTTTTCCCGCAAACGTCACGTCCGCGGTCAGCGCGTCGAACTTTGCACGCGTTACCTTAAACCCTTCGCGCGATGCGATGTGGTCTACAGCCATAAATCCGGCATTGTGCCGTGTATTTTCATACTCGGGGCCGGGATTGCCCAGCCCGCAAATTATAAACTCTACCGACCCTGCCGGACTGCTTTTTTCTGCGCGTATTTCTTCGAATTTTTTGAATAAATCAAATATGCTTGCCAAAACAATATACCAAATCTAATGAGTTTTTATTGCTGATTTTGTTTTTTGCGCCTCCAGCCGGGCTTGTTTACCTGTCTGGCACGCGCTATTGCCAGCGCGTCGGCCGGCACGTCTTCGGTTATGGTCGAGCCGGCAGCCGTGTATGCGCGCTCACCTACCGTGACGGGAGCGACAAGATTGGTGTTGCAGCCTATAAATGCGTCGTCGCAAATAACGGTACGGTGTTTTGTTTTGCCATCATAGTTGACGGCCACAACCCCGCAGCCGAAATTGACGCGCGCGCCCACGTCGCTGTCGCCTATATATGTTAAGTGGGCAGCCTGCGTGCCCTCACCGACCGTCGAGTTTTTAACCTCAACAAAGTCGCCGATTTTAACGCCTCTGCACAGACGGCTGTTGGGCCTAATATGGCAAAACGGCCCGATTTTAACGTCGTCTTCGAGAACAGAGTCATAAATCTGCGTGGCATTGACTATGCAGCGCGAGCCAATCGTGCTGCGCTCTATCACGCTGCACGGCCCTATTACACACTCTTCGCCAATCGTCACGCCCGACCGAATCTGGGTATTGGGGTGGATAACCGTCCCCGCGCCGATTTTTGCAAACGGCGAGATAACTACACCGTCGGTTGAAATAAATTTCACGCCACGCTCGGCAAATGAGGCAATAACCTCGAGTATATAATCGCTTTTCGCCCGTAAAAAATCGGCCTGAGTTTTCACCTCCGCAAACGGAGCAAAACCCAGCGCGTGACTTTCAATGGGCTCAAAACATAGCTCTTCTGTTATATCAACGCCTATCCTTGCAAGAGCGTCTCTGACAGCTATGCCAATATCACTTTTCAATACTTGCTTCCCTACCGTTTCGTTTGGATAAATTATAGGGCCTGCCGGCTTTTCAAATATTATACAATACCAAAACATCCTTTTCAAGCCTTTTATGTCGATTGCACTTTGCCAAGCCGGGTGTGCCATTGAATTATAATATTGTAGAAATCGCAGAAAAAAATCCACCAGATTGAGAAAATTATGACGCAGTGTTATAATATTTGTAAATTCTTCAATTATATATAGTAATTTGGTCAGAATTATGATATAATACCCTTCGGCAAGCTATTATAAAAATTTTAATATAGATTCATTTTCGGAGGAAGATTATAGCACATGAGCAAAAAGTATGTGTATCTATTTTCCGAAGGCAACGCTACCATGCGTGAGCTTCTCGGCGGCAAGGGCGCAAACCTTGCCGAGATGACCAACATCGGTCTGCCTGTCCCGCAGGGCATCACAATCACAACCGAAGCCTGCAACAGGTACTATGAGGACGGCAGAACAATCAGCCCCGAGATTAGAGATCAGATTATTGAGTATATCGGTAAGCTGGAAGAAGTCGTAGGCAAGAAGTTCGGTGACAAGGAAAACCCCCTGCTTGTTTCGGTTCGTTCCGGCGCTCGCGCTTCGATGCCGGGTATGATGGATACAATCCTCAACCTCGGTCTCAACGATGAAGTTGTCGAAGCTATCGCAACGAAGTCCGGCAACCCGCGCTGGGCTTGGGACTGCTACAGACGGTTTATCCAGATGTACTCCGACGTCGTTATGGGTGTCGGCAAAAAGTATTTTGAGCAGCTCATCGACGAGCTGAAGGAAAAGAAGGGCGTCAAAGACGACATCGAACTTACAGCCGATGACCTGAAAGAACTTGCGATGCAGTTCAAAGAAGAGTACAAAAAAGCTCTCGGAAGCGACTTCCCCTCCGATCCCAGAGAGCAGCTGTTTGGCGCTATCGAGGCTGTTTTCCGCTCGTGGGACAATCCTCGTGCACATGTGTACCGCCGCGACCACGACATCCCCTATTCGTGGGGCACCGCCGTCAACGTGCAGATGATGGTATTCGGCAACATGGGCGACACCTCCGGCACCGGCGTTGCGTTTACCCGCGACCCCGCAACCGGCGAGAAGAAGCTGATGGGCGAGTTCCTTATGAACGCGCAGGGCGAAGACGTTGTTGCCGGTATCCGCACACCGATGAATATTAATAAGATGGCAGAACTGCTGCCCGAGGTTTATGAGCAGTTCCTTGACATCTGCAAACTCCTTGAAAATCACTATCGCGATATGCAGGACCTCGAGTTCACCATCGAGGACAAGAAACTCTATATCCTGCAGACACGCAACGGCAAGCGCACGGCAAAAGCCGCTCTCAAGATTGCCTGCGACATGGTCGACGAGGGCATGATCGACGAGAAACAGGCGCTTCTTATGATCGATCCTCGCAACCTCGACACTCTGCTGCATCCGCAGTTTGACCCCGAGGCATTGAAGAAAACCGAGCCTATAGCAAAGGCTCTTGCCGCTTCGCCCGGTGCTGCCAGCGGTAAAGTAGTCTTCACCGCCGAGGACGCAAAAGAATGGAACAACCGCGGCGAAAAGGTTATACTCGTCAGACTTGAGACCTCGCCCGAGGACATCGAGGGCATGAAGGCCGCCCAGGGTATCCTTACGGTTCGCGGCGGCATGACCTCTCACGCGGCTGTTGTTGCACGCGGCATGGGCAAATGCTGCGTATCCGGCTGCTCCGAAATCCGCATGGACGAAGAGAACAAAAAGTTCGTCCTGGCCGGCAAGACATTCAACGAAGGCGACTATATCTCGCTGGACGGTTCGACAGGTTATATCTACGACGGTATTATTCCCACAGTTGACGCTCAGATAGCCGGCGAGTTCAGCCGCATCATGGAGTGGGCCGACAAGTATCGCAAGCTCCGTGTCCGCACCAACGCCGACACGCCCGACGACGCAATTAGAGCCCGCGAGCTTGGTGCAGAGGGTATCGGTCTGTGCCGCACCGAGCACATGTTCTTCGAGGGCGACCGCATCCATGCTATCCGCGAGATGATCTGCGCGGATACCGCCGAGCAGCGTGAAGCCGCACTTGCAAAGCTGCTTCCCATGCAGCAGAGCGACTTTGAGAAGCTCTACGAGGCTCTCGAGGGCAGACCGGTCACCATTCGCCTGCTCGACCCGCCGCTCCACGAGTTCGTTCCCACCGAGGAGAAAGACATCGAGCTGCTTGCAAAAGCTCAGGGCAAGACCGTGGAGGAAATCAAAGGCATTATCGCATCCCTGCACGAGTTCAACCCGATGATGGGCCACCGCGGCTGCCGTCTCGCCGTCACCTATCCCGAGATAGCCGTCATGCAGACCCGCGCCATCATTCGCGCCGCTATAAATGTTAAGAAGAATCATCCCGATTGGGATATTGTTCCCGAAATCATGATCCCGCTGATAGGCGAGGTCAAAGAGCTCAAGTACGTCAAGGATGTCATTGTTGAAACCGCCGACGAGGAAATCAAGGCGGCCGGCATCGATCTCAAGTACCAGGTCGGTACCATGATCGAAATCCCGCGCGCCACCCTGACCGCCGACGAGATCGCAAAAGAGGCCGACTTCTTCTCCTTCGGTACAAACGACCTGACCCAGATGACCTTCGGCTTCAGCCGCGACGACGCTGGCAAGTTCCTCGATGCCTACTACGACAAGAAGATTTACGACAACGATCCCTTCTCCCGCCTGGACCAGAATGGTGTCGGCAGGCTCGTTGAGATGGCTTGCAAGCTTGGCAGGTCGGCAAAACCCGACATCAAGCTTGGCGTTTGCGGCGAACACGGCGGCGACCCGTCCTCAGTTGAGTTCTTCCACAAGGTCGGGTTGAACTATGTTTCCTGCTCGCCCTTCCGCGTGCCGATCGCACGCCTTGCAGCAGCACAGGCCGCTATCCGCAACGACGGGTAAACAGGCTTTTTCCAATATACCTGCAAAATCGAAAGTTAAGTAAATAATACTTTGGGCGTATCGCTTTTTTGAGCGATACGCCCGTTTTTATCCAAAAAATAAAATTTACGGTTGAGAAAAGCCTTATTGTATGCTATAATCAATATTAATAAATATATAGTCTCATAAAATAGGAGATTTCATTTGATGAAGCTGAACATTATTGAGGTATTTGACACTCTCAATAAAGCGCAGAGCGTTATTTCGCCTATAGTCGGAACCCATCAGCAGCGGGTTTCATATCTTGCGTACGCTTTGGCCGAAAAACTTGGTTTTTCAAGTGAACAGAAATATAAAATATACATGGCAGGAATAATTCACGACATCGGAGCGTTGTCTATAAAAGAAAAACTCGATGCATTTGAAGGATCCGGAGACGATATTCATGTTCATGGACACCGCGGCGCCCACTTGATTTCCGAATATGACACAAGAATTGACCTTGCTCCCATACTCTATTACCATCACTACCCATGGGAATATGGGAAGGCAGTCGAAACTTACCCCGACATGCCAATGGAAAGCCACCTTATACACCTTGCCGACCGGGTCTGCACGCTAACCGCCGACTACACAGATGCCTACATATTGACAAGCATCTCGGAAGTACGTCAATATGTAGAGGAAAATAAGGGCCTGCATTTTTATCCTGAATATGTAGAGGCACTGGTCGAGCTGACCGGCACCGAAAGCGTATGGCTTGACCTTGTTTCAAGTGAAACATTCAGAAAAATTGATCTGTCCGACAAGGCTTACATTGATATTACATCCGATGAGCTTGTCAACCTTGCCTGCGTTTTTTCTTACCTTATCGACTTCCGCAGCCAGTTTACGGCAACTCATTCGTCCGGTGTAGCCAAAACAGCCGAAAAATTGGCCGAACTCATGCATTTTTCACCCGATGAATGCAAGAAAATGCTGGCAGCCGGATACCTGCACGACCTCGGGAAACTGACCATAGACATACCTGTACTCGAAAAGCAGGCGGCGCTTGAACCGAGTGAATATGAGTATATAAAATCTCACGTTTACTATACATATCATTTACTAAACGGTATATCCGGGCTTGATGACATAAAAATCTGGGCATCATATCACCATGAAAAGCTCAACGGGAAAGGGTATCCTTTCCATATTTCCGGCGATTCAATAAGCCTATGCGCCCGAATTATGGCAGTCGCCGACGTTTTTGCCGCGCTCAGGGAAAAACGTCCCTATAAAGAACCGTTTACAAAGGAAAAAATCCTGTCAATACTGGACAACTTGGTTGAAAACGGCTCAATTGACGGAAACGTGGTAGCAGTGATAGCTGAAAATTACGAGCTTATCGAGGAAACCTGCGTAAATGCTCAGGAACAAGCCAGACAAACTTATGACCGGGTCTATCAAATAACATAAAACACGTCAGATTTATATGTATTGTGCCGCTATCTGCTTTTTTCGCCAGTAAACGGCGGTATTAGGATTTTGATAAATTTGATAAATCTGATAAATATAGTATAATATTATAATAGTAACAAAACCCGCGAAATTTCTTTGCATATAAAAATATTGTCGCGGCGAGACTCAGACGAAGGGTTTAAATGATAGAATTTAAAAAATTGACGCTTAAGGATATTGACATCATCAGTGATTATTTATCAACTCCGACCACAAGATCCTGCGACAATACCGTAGGATGCACAATGATGTGGCGCAACTATTTTCATACAGAGTTTGCGGTTTCAAACGAAACGATAATTTTCAAAGCTGTATATCTCGGCTATCAAACAGCCTTTGCCACCCCCATAGGCAAAGACGTGCCGGGCGGGCTGCTGGCGATTTGGGACTATTGCGCCCGTCGCAACATGAAAATGATAATATGCTTTGCTACCGAAAGCGATGTTGCCAAAATCAGCTCGCTGTTTAATGTAGATGTCATTAAAGAGGACGGCTGGTCCGACTATATTTACAGGGCTGAAGACCTTGCGTTTCTAGCCGGAAGGAAGTTTTCGGGACAGCGAAACCATATAAACCGCTTCAAACGCGAAAACCCTGTATACGAGCTGAAGAAAATCGACGTCTCAACTGTACACGACGTCCGCAGCTTTTTTGAAGATTTCTGCAAACTTTATCCAAAAGACTCCGAAATGTATCGCGCGGAGGAAGACATTATTTTCGAAGTGCTGGACAACTATGACATATTCGGCCAGTCGGGTCTTGCTCTTTATGTTGACGGCCGCGTTGTCGCCTTCGCATTCGGCGAGGTGCTCGGGGATACACTTTTTGTGCATGCCGAAAAGGCAGACATCAGGTTTTCCGGCTCCTATCAGATGATAGCAAGCGAGTTTGCAAAGCACCACATCGACCTCGGTATAAAATATGTAAACCGGGAAGAAGACCTCGGTGACGAGGGGCTGAGAAAGTCAAAGCTCCAGTATCATCCCTGCGCCATGATTGACAAATTCACGGTTATAGTCAAAGACAAACTATAGCCCGTCGTCCTCCCATCTGGGTTTCCCCAGCCACGGTATACGCGGCAAATTTTTTTAAAAATGGGTTGACAAACCCATTTTTCTTATATACAATATTAACACACTATTTTGATATGATTTATATGAAATATACCGCGTGGAACCAAAATCGTATCAATCTTATTACGATCCCTTACGGGAGGTACAGTGAAATGAGCGATATTAGAGACCCAATTAACTGGAGCTTTGAAACCCGGCAGCTTCACATCGGGCAGGAGACTGCCGACCCGGCTACCGACGCCAGGGCAGTGCCGATTTACGCGTCGGCGGCTTATGTTTTCCACAGCGCAGAGAACGCCGCAGACCGCTTTGCATTGCGTGCATCCGGCAACATTTACAGCCGTCTTACAAACCCTACCCAAAGTGTATTTGAAGAGCGCATCGCAAATCTTGAAAACGGCATCGCGTCGCTTGCGGTTGCCTCCGGCGCCGCGGCTATAACCTATACTGTACAGGCGCTTGCGCGCAGCGGAGAACATATCGTCGCCGCAAACAACCTTTACGGCGGTACATACAATCTTTTTGCGCACACATTGCCTCTTTCGTCGGGCGTTGAGACAACCTTTGTTGATCCCTGGTCAATAGATGCTTATGAGAAAGCGATAAAAGAGAACACCAAGGCGATTTTCATCGAGTCGCTCGGCAATCCCAACTCTAACCCGGTTGACATTGAAATGCTCGCAAAACTTGCCCGCAAATACAATATACCGCTCGTTGTCGACTCAACGTTTGCCACCCCGTACCTTTTGCGCCCTATTGATTTTGGCGCTGACATCGTTGTCCATTCGGCGACAAAATTTATCGGCGGCCACGGCACCGCCATCGGCGGCGTTATAGTCGACAGCGGTAAATTCGACTGGAAGTCGTCGGGCAAATACCCGTGGATCTCTGAGCCTAACCCCAGCTACCACGGCGTGTCGTTTACAGACGCGGTCGGGCCGGCGGCATTTGTAACCTATATCCGCGCGATTCTTCTACGTGACACCGGAGCAACGCTTTCGCCCTTTCATGCGTTCATTTTTCTGCAAGGACTGGATACTCTCTCGCTGCGGGTCGAACGCCATGTCGAAAATGCGCTTAAAATCGTCAATTACCTTAAAAACCACCCGCAGGTGGAAGCCGTCCACCATCCGTCGATAGATACCGAACCAGGGCACGAGCTTTATAAAAAATACTTCCCGCATGGCGGCGGCTCGATATTCACATTTGAAATCAAAGGCGACGACAAGACCGCTTGGAAGTTTATCAACAATCTGCCGATTTTCTCGCTGCTTGCAAACGTTGCCGACGTAAAATCACTTGTTATCCATCCCGCAAGCACTACACATTCACAGCTCTCCGCCACAGAGCAGCTTGAGCAGGGCATTAAATCTAATACAATACGCCTTTCCATAGGCATCGAAAATGCCGATGACCTTATAGCTGCACTCGAAACCGCATTTGAGGCGGTAAAATAAATAAATCAAGTTGCCCGACCGCCCGGTTGCAGCGGTCGGGCGTTTTTATTTTGGATTGACGCTTTTTATTTTTCCTGTTTCTATTTTATGTGTTAAATCTTTTTATTTTCGACAATCGTTGACAAGTTTCACCTTAAAATGTATAATAATTTCAAAATACTGATGCGGTCGGTGAGAACGTGGCTAAAGGGACAGCAAAAGCGGTCTTGGTATTCGCACTTTTCCTTTTAATCTCGCTTTTTTCATGTCAAAGAGACATTATAACAGTTGGCCCAAACCGCAAGGTGTTTGCCGCCGGGGATACTGCTAATCGCATGTCGTCATACAGCACCGGCTTTACGGAGGGCGACCCCAAAACAGCCAGTTTTGTTTACCTCTCACCGCTTACTTTTGCCGAAAAATACAGGCATGTGCCCGCCCCGTCGGACAGGCTTGCCGATTATGCAAAATCCGTTCTCGACGCATCCGGACGATCGGTGGCTTTTGTCAATGCAAAAGATGAATACCAGCGCGGCGAAAGCATAACTTTATCGGTTGTCGGCAAACCAAACACTGTTTATGTCCTTCGAGTGCGATATAAATCCGGCTACTCGTCGGCCAAGGGACTGGGTTATGCATTAAGCGACGAGCTCGGATACGCTCTTTGGACATTCAGAATCGGCAACGCAAGTTCGGACGATTTTGTCCCGTATTTCGAAGTCACCGGCGGCGGTGAGACTATCAAACACAGTTTCCGCATCTCCGACAAATCCGAAAAGCAAAAAACCGCACCCGAAACTGCTGTTTTGGCTCCGCTGGCGGTATTAGCGCCCGAAGCAAAAAATGAAGCCGCCGAATCAGAGCCTGTCACCGAGGCGTCGACACCCGCCGAGACCGATCAACCCGATACGCTGCCGCAGGCAAAAGAGTTTGAAACCGGCTCTGAAACAAAAACTATTACTGCAACCGAAACAAAACCGGCACAGCAGCCCGCCGCGCCGATAGAGTTTATTGACGTAAAAACCGAATACAGGCTCGGAGAAACCGTAACGCTTGCCGTCCGCGGCGCGCCAAATACTATTTATACTCTGAAAGTCAGGTACAAGTCTGGCTATTCCACCGCAAAAGGCCTTGGCGAGGCG
>DGDL01000062.1:18981-35552 GCA_002385415.1 Clostridiales bacterium UBA3953 | reverse complement strand
GAGACAGAAGACACAGAAAACAGCAGCTCGGTTATGCGGGCAAGCCCCCAAAATCCCAAAAGCCATCCTATAATAAAAGGAACGAACAGCCGATAATGTTTTTTGAAAGACTTCAGCGGATGGGACAGCAGCTCCATCATGGGACGATAGATGCCGAACGCCACGCAGAGCACGCCGCCGCTGACGCCGGGTAAGATCGCGCCGCCGCCGACAAGCGCACCTTGCGCGATGCGGACAGGCCAGCTGCGCAGCCAAGTACGCAAAGAAAATTTTTCGCCCGAAAAATTATTGCTTTGGTTCATTTCAAATTAAAACCTTCAGTCAAAAATTATTAGCGCTGTTTATTATAACATAAATATAAGCTCGGAGCAAGAAAAACCGAAAATAAGCATACAAACGCATATTCAGCAGTACCCGAAAAACCGGTTAAGTATATGGTTGGGGAGCGGAAAATGCTTAGATCTACACGAATATGAAATTATACTAATTAAATATTTAGTATAATTGGGGGAATTAATTTTGGAAAATCCGCGGCTGCGGCTCGACATGCTGCAAAAGATATACGTGTTTACGCGTATTTAGGTTACGCGTATTTAGGTAATGTATTTATATTGCAAGAAAATTTTAGCCGATTTTTTAGCTGATTGTATATATTCCGATTGAATTTTGCCCGTCAATATGTTATACTGACTGAGAAAATATTTAAGCGGCGGTGATTTTTATCAGCAGTAAAAAATATGTTATAGGTATTGATTTTGGCACGCTGTCCGGTCGCGCCGTGCTTGTCGACGCGATTACCGGCGACGAATTGGCAACGGCGTCGCTCGATTATCCGCACGCCGTTATGGACAGCAAATTTTTAGACGGCAGCCCGCTGCCGCCAGATTTCGCTCTGCAGCATCCCGGCGACTATATTGAGGTGCTATGCAGCACAGTGCCGCGCATATTGGCCGAATCCGGCGTCTCGCCCGACGAAATTGCCGGCATCGGAGTTGACTTTACGACATGCTCGCCGCTGCCGGTAACCGCAGACGGCACACCGCTGTGTTTTCTTGAAAAATTTGCAAAAAACCCGCATGCGTATGTAAAACTCTGGAAACACCACGCGGCGCAAAAATACGCAAACCTCCTAAACGAAACGCTTGCTTCCCTGCACCCTTCACTGTTGCCGGTATATGGCGGTAAAATATCGTCCGAATGGATGATACCGAAAGTTTGGCAGACGCTTGCAGAGGCGCCGGAGGTGTTCGAGGCAGCCGAATATTTTATCGAATCGGCCGACTGGGTTGTCTGGCAGCTTTGCGGCAATTTTGTGCGCAATGCCTGCATGGCGGGCTATAAGGCAATGTATGTGCCCGGCGTCGGCTATCCTCCGCGCGAGGTTTTCGCCGCGCTTGACGCGAGGCTCTCTGACCTGCCCGACACGAAGCTGGGCGGGCGCATTGCGCCAATCGGCACCAAAGCGGGCGGGCTGACCGAGGAGATGGCAAATAAGCTCGGCCTGCGAGCCGGAACCGCGGTCGCGGTCGCGTCGGGCGACGCGCACGTCACTGTACCCGCGCTCGGCATCGGCAGCGAAGGCAAGCTGCTTGCCATTATGGGTACGTCCACCTGCCACATGATACTCGGCGGCGCAGGCGAGCCGGCGAAAATCGTGCCCGGCATGTGCGGCGCGGTCGAGGACGGCATTGTCCCGGGCTTTACCGGATACGAGGCCGGTCAGTCATGCGTCGGCGACCATTTCGCCTGGTTTGTGGAAAATCTCGTGCCCGCAAGCTATCAGCAGGCTGCGCGGGCAGAAGGCATATCCATTTATGAATATCTTGCGCGGCTGGCAGATGCACTATCTCCCGGCGAGTCGGGCATAATTGCACTCGACTGGTGGAACGGCAACCGCAGCATACTGGTCGATGCCGACCTTACCGGACTTTTTATTGGCATGACGCTTGCGACAAAACCGGAGGAGCTTTACCGCGCGCTGGTCGAGGCGACGGCATACGGCACACGCATCATAGTCGAAAACTTCATTGAACACGGCGTCCCGGTCGAAGAGTTTTATGCCGCGGGCGGCATTGCCGAAAAAGACCCGTTCACAATGCAGCTTTACTCGGATGTTTTGGGCATGGAGATAAAGATTTCCGGCTCACCGCAGGCACCCGCACTGGGCGCGGCGATTTTCGCTGCCGTTGCGGGCGGCGTTTACCCGACGGTGTCGGAGGCTTCCGCCAAGATGGGCAAGCTGAAAGAGCTTACATATAAGCCCAATCCCGAGGCTAAAGCGGTGTACGACCGGCTGTATGCCGAGTATAAGATTTTGCACGACTATTTTGGCCGCGGCGGAAATGATGCCATGAAGCGGCTGAAAGCCATCGCTGCCGAAGCAAAGGCAAACAAACAGCCATTTTAGCAAAATAGCAAAATAAAAATTTAGAAATATAAGAGGAGCGCTTATGTTAGCCAACGTACAGAACATAAAAATCGGTATTGTCGCGGTCAGCCGCGACTGCTTCCCCAAATCTTTGAGCGAGCGGCGCCGCAAGGCTGTTGTAGCCGCTTGCAAAAAAGCCGGCATCGATATTTTTGAGTCGAGCGTCATACTCGAAAACGAGCTGGACGCGGTTGCGGCGCTCGATGAAGTGAAAGCCGCCGGCGTAAACGCGCTTTGCGTGTATCTCGGCAACTTCGGTCCCGAGGGGCCGGAGACCATGCTCGCCGCAAAGTTCGGCGGGCCGGTCATGTTCGCCGCGGCGGCAGAGGAGACACAAAACGACCTTATAGACGGTCGCGGAGACGCATATTGCGGCATGCTCAACGCCTCGTATAACCTCGGTTTGCGCGGCGTCAGGGCCTACATACCCGAGTATCCGGTCGGCACGGCCGAGGAAATCGCCGATATGATTGGGGAGTTTACAGTTGTCGCCAAAGTGTTGCTGGCGCTGAAAAAGCTTAAGATTTTCTCGTTCGGCCCGCGTCCGTACGATTTTCTCGCTTGCAACGCGCCTATAAAGGGGCTTTTTGACCTCGGCGTGGAGCTTCAGGAAAACAGCGAGCTTGACCTTTATGAATCTTTCCTCAAGCATGAGGATGACCCGCGTATTCCCGAAGTTATAGCCGATATGGAGGCCGAGCTTACCGAGCGGGGCAACCGCTATCCGGGCGTTTTGCCACGGCTGGCGCAGTATGAGCTTACGCTGCTTGACTGGGCAGAGCGCAACCTTGGCGCGTCCGAGCATTTTGCGTTCGCAAACAAATGCTGGCCTGCGTTCCAGACTATGTTCAAGTTCGTGCCGTGCTATGTCAACTCGCGGCTTGCGGCGCGCGGAATCCCCGTCGCCTGCGAAACCGACATATACGGCGCGCTTTCAGAGTTTATCCTTTATCAGGCAACCGGTATAGCGCCCACGCTGCTCGACCTCAACAACACCGTTCCGCGCGACAAATACGACCAGTATAAAGACGTCATCGGCGACTACAAACCCACCGACCTGTTTATGGGCTTCCATTGCGGCAACACCTCAAACTGCCATCTCAAAGACGGCAAAATGGCCTATCAGCTTATAATGAAGCGCAGCCTCGAGCCGGACTCCGAGCCCAACATTTCGAGAGGTACGCTTGAAGGCGACCTTCAGCCCGCACCGGTAACGCTGTTTAGGCTGCAGTGCAACGCCGACACGTCGCTTTCGGCATATATCGCCGAGGGAGAGGTGCTGGATGTTCCCTCGTCGTCGTTTGGCGCTATCGGGGTTATTGCGGTTCCCGAGATGGCACGCTTCTATCGCCATGTGCTTATCGAAAAGCGCTTCCCCCACCATGCCGGCGTGGGATTTGCGCATGTCGGCCGCGTGCTGTTTGATGTTTTGAAGATGCTCGGCATCTCCGATATCGGTTACAACCGTCCCGCGGGAGTGCTTTATCCGACCGAAAACCCGTTTAAAAACTAAAATTCAGGGGTGAATAGGGTGCTCCAGGCGCTCCGCAAACAGGTTTGCCATGCCAACCTGCTCTTGGTAAAATACGGACTGGTCATTTTTACATGGGGCAATGTCAGCGGCATTGACCGCGAAAGCGGTCTTGTAGTAATCAAACCGTCCGGCGTCCCGTACGAACAGCTGTGCCCCGAAAATATGGTTGTCGTCGATTTGGACGGCCGTGTGGTGGATGGCGACTGCAGGCCATCGACCGATACAAAGACGCATTTAGAGCTTTATAAAGCCTTTCCGGGCATCGGCGGGGTAACGCATACCCATTCGACCTTTGCGACGGCATTCGCGCAGGCAGCCAGGGGAATTCCCGCCTATGGCACGACGCATGCCGACTATTTCTACGGCGAGATTCCCTGCACGCGCGCGATGACGGACGCGGAGATTGCCGGCGACTATGAAACGGCGACCGGCAAAGTTATTGTCGAAACGGTTGGAGGCGCCGACCCGCTTGAGATACCTGCGGCGCTTTTGCGCTCGCACGGCCCGTTTACATGGGCAGAAACGCCGACGCGCGCCGCCGAGCTGGCGGTGACGCTTGAAGAAGTTGCCCGCATTGCCGCGCTGACCGAGCAGCTTGGCGGCAGAGCATCTATTGATTCGGCGCTGCTTGAGCGTCATTTCTACCGTAAGCACGGCAGCGGCGCATATTATGGGCAAAGCACGCCTTGAGCAGATGCATGAGATATCCGGGGAGGAATCCCCGACGGTAATAAAGCTCGGCAATAGTGTTTCCGGGGTGCACTGCAATAGTCACAGGCCGGAGCTGTAAAAGGGCTGGGGACGCCGCTTAACCGCAAACATGGCGTAATAGACTAACAAAAAGCCGCCATTCCGAAAAATTCCGGATTGGCGGCGGTTTTTATTTACAGGCAACTTTTTTGTTTCGGTTGACCCTTATCTTCTGCGTTTGAATACTATTACGGATGCCACAGCGGCACAAGCAAGCGCGGAGGATATCAGGAGAGTTATGGAGTCCCCTGTCTTAGCAGCCGCAACCACATCGGCGGTTACCGGAGCCTCGGTTGCCTGCACATCTTCTGCGGGTTCCTCTGCGGCAGGCTCGGGCTCAGGCTCAGGCTGCGGGAACTCAAGTTTGTTTGAAACAAGTATACGGTCACCAAGCCCGTAGCCCTGGTCGGCTATGTATATCTTGTCGCCGGCGATGGTCGCGCCGCTGTATGCAGAGGCGTCGCCGGTTTCCGCAAGCTCGCAAACCGTCGAAAGATCGGAGGCGTTTACAACATAAAGAATGCTGGAGGCTCCGTTGTAGGTCGTGACCAGCAGATAGGTGTTGTCGTGCAGGTAAATTCCGTAAGGCTCGGTAAGCGAGGCTTTCGATACTATAGACTTGCCGTCGGCGCTGATTTTAAGCAGCGTGTCGCCTTTGCTGCCGCTCGAAACCTTGGCCGTCATGTAGATGATGCCGTCGGCGTCGACATCAAGGTAGTTGGCGTCGCAGTCTGCGCTGCCGGTCAGCTCCTGCAGGTCGGTGTAACCGGAGCTCTTTCCGAAGCCGGTATCAAGCACCGGAGATTTCGGGTTGGTGACGTCCCAGCGGTAAAGCCTGTCGGTGTCATAGTTGGTGATGACATAAAGATAATACTTGTCGCCGAGCTTTGCCACCGCTACGCCGTTAACGCCGACTTTGCCGGCGATTTCAGTCGAAACGAACTTGACTTCTTCCATCGTGTCTATTTTGACGATAGAAAATCCCACGGATCCGTCGTTCGGGGCGTTGGCGATGCCCACATAGAGGTAACCTCTGTCGTCGCAATACAGACCCTTCGGGTATCCGGGCTCCGCGTCGGCATACTCTCCGAGCACCTCGCCGGTCGCGGCGTCGATTTTTATAACGCGCCTTTCGCTCTGAAGCAGACCACCGAAGAGGTATTTTCCGTCATAAGACGAGCAGAAACCTCTCATCTGATTGGTCATAATATCAACTTTGTCATACTCTATAAAGGTCGAGAATGTCGCCTGCGAAAAAACAGAATCGTAGGGGCCGGCGTTCGCCACCGTTGCAAACAGCATTACAAAAAGTAATGCAAGCACTGCGGAGGCAAGTTTTTTCCTTTGCATTTTTATCCTCCCTTTATAAATAATAGCAACTATTACCATGGAATATATTAGCACGAAAGTAGTAGTGTGTCAACAGGTAATTTACCATTTTTTTATTATTATTTTACAAAATGACATATTTGCATATGCCGGCGGTTTCGGATATAATAAATACAATGCTCGCGGAAACGAAATTCGATAAAAGGATACATTTATGAACTACGGATTTGATACTGTAATTAACCGTTTTGGCACCAGCTGCGTAAAATACGATTTGTTGTCGGAATACGGCTATCCGCCCGGCACAATCCCGATGTGGGTGGCCGACATGGACTTCCCTGCCCCGCCGGAAGTCCGGAAAAAGCTGGCGGAACTTGTCGAACTCGGCATGTACGGCTATACAATGATGGACGAAGCTTATAAAGACGCTGTAATCGGCTGGTTTAAACGGCGCGTCGGCTACACGCCCGAGCGCGAGTGGATAGCGGTAACTCCCGGCGTAGTATATGCCGTCGCGACGGCTATCCGTGCGCTGACCGAGCCGGGCGACGGCGTGCTTATCCAGCGCCCGGTATACCATCCGTTCGAGCGGCTTGTTGTCGCCAACGGCAGAAAACTTGTCAATAACCCGCTGATTTACCAAAACGGCAAGTACTCGATTGATTTTAATGATTTTGAGCACAAGCTGAAAACCGAAAATGTAAAGCTCTTTATCCTTTGCAGCCCGCACAACCCCGTCGGGCGGGTGTGGAGCGCGGACGAACTGAAAACTCTGTCCGGGCTTTGCCGAATATACGGCGTTACCGTCATTTCCGACGAGATACACTGCGATTTTATTTACCCCGGCAACAGGTTTGTGCCCTATGCGGCGCTTGGCGAGGCGGCGCTTGAAAACTGCATAATCTGCACCGCGCCGAGCAAAACCTTTAATCTTGCGGGGCTGCAGCTTGCCAATATATTTATCCCGAACAAAACGCTTCGCGACAAGTATTCGGCAGAACTTTGGCGCGCCGGATACGGCGAGCCGGGCTTTTTGGCAATGCATGCGTGCCGCGCAGCCTACGAGCATGGCGCTCCTTGGCTGGATGCGCTTGTCAAATACCTTTCCGGCAACCTGAACTTGCTGCGCACAGCCCTCCAGGAAAAGCTGCCCGCGGTAAAGCTCGTCGAACCGCAGGGTACATACCTTGCATGGCTTGATTTTTCCGGGCTTGGCATGGACGAAAATGAGGTTGTGGACATCCTGAAACATAAAGCGAAGCTTTGGTTTGACAAGGGTAGCAAATTTGGGCCGGAAGGCACCGGCTTTCAGCGCGTAAATATAGCCTGCCCCCGCTCCGTCATGGAGGAAGCGGTGGACAGGCTGACAAAAAACTTTGAAAGGTAAAATATGCAACCCTACGCCGCATGAAATGTGCGGCGTTTTTTGCTGAAACCCAAAAGATTTTTCGGGGCTTTATTCCGCGCTGCCGAATGCTGCCTGGTTTTGTACCGGACTGCTGCGCTTGTAGCCTGTGTAAGCGCGCCGTTCGAGAATTGCAAGCGACATATCGAGGTTTTCACGCACTTCGTCGGCATTGGAGGCGCCCATTGTTATCATGTCGCAGTCGCGAATAGCGTTCCACGAGAATGTGAGACCGACAAACGGCGTGACACGTCCCGCCGCAAACGGCTTTATGGTCATGACCGGCTTTTTCGCGTTCCTTATTATACCGGCGACAACTTCGACTTCAACCTGCATCAAAAAGCCCATGCAGTTGAATATTTGTATATAGGTTTCGACGTCATATCCGTTTGCGTCGCTATATGTAACTATCTCGGGCATGTGTGCCGAAAGCCCGGGTATCTGCCCGCTCTCGCGCACCATGTAAAGGTAATCCGGCAATCTGTCTATGATGCGTTTGTTTTTGTTGACAAGCTGCTCGACGCTCGTGTGATGCATCAGCGAGAATGTGCAGCCCACAGCCGCCGCGTTTTTAAAAACCTGCTCGGCTTCCCTGCGCGCCTCGGCATTGTCGTCTACATTAATCCAGGGCGTGTCTACGATTATAATTTTTCTGCCGAGCCGCTGCTCCGCGAGTTTGACGGCGTCGAGAGCAAGAGGAGTTTGCGATATAGGACCCATCACCGCATCGCAGCCGTACTCGAGATATGCTTCAAAAACGGGCAAAAAATCCTCGGGTTTTGAGTATTTCTCGCGTATCATTTTATCGGCTGCCGGCCCTGTATGGCTCCAGCCGAGCAGCCAGTTCGTGCCCATTATGGCGCGCGGCAAAGAGACGCCTCCGACCTCGGTTCTCGGAAACAAATTCGCCATAAATACTACCTCACAATACTTCATTCATAAAATTATGTATAATTGTTAATATTATCTCATTATAATGTTAAACATAGAACATATTTCCCGCAAGCGTTTCCC
The DNA here is from genome assembly GCA_002385415.1 of Clostridiales bacterium UBA3953. GTDB lineage: Bacteria > Bacillota > Clostridia > Oscillospirales > CAG-272 > DTU078. The sequence goes on along the minus strand of DGDL01000062.1, from coordinate 27,092 downwards.
AAAAGCGGTCCGGTTATTCTCCGGCTGCCTTTTTACGGCAGACCAGCCGGTCCGTTCAAATCAATTCCGCCCCAGGACCCTCCAAAATAGTAAAGTTTATCTACAAGCGCCATTTTATCACAGATGCAAACGCAAGTCAACTGTACCCTTGCGTTATTTTAACGGGTAAAGCAGTTTTTGCGTATGCATGATTATCTCGATTGTGAGAAAGAATTATAATTGCGAGTGCAAAAATAAATTTAATAAAAATTTATAAAAGCAAAAATAAAAAATTTTAATAAAAAAGAGGTATGACCATGAAGAAACTTATTTCACTTGCTTTGGCTCTGTTGGTTGCAGCGCTGCTGATTTCTTCTTGTGCCCAAGATGACGACAACGGCACTGCTGATACAACAGCGGCTTCGGACACGACGGCTGCCACACCAAATGAAGAAACCACTGCGGCCACAACTGAGGCTGAGACAACTGCAGCACCGGAAACGACGGCAGCTGAAACCGAACCCGAAACCGAACCCAACCCCCCGGAAGATCTCATCGACTATGAGTCGATCGTGAACTCCAAGACCGACGTCACCAATCTTATTGACCTTGATTCGCTTGAATGGGACGTTGACGGATTTAACGAACAGGAAGAGGCACCCAACCTGTTTGACGGCGACACCGAAACCAAGTATTGCTGCTCGCTTCCGCCGATCATCACCTTCAAGACTACCGAGCCGGTTAAGCTGACCGCCTATGCGCATGCGACCGCGAACGACAACTCGCAGTACGGCCGTGCACCCGAAGAGTGGATATTCTACGGTTCGACCGACGGCGAAAACTGGGTAGTTCTCGACTATGTCCAGGAAGCCTCGCAGGTCATCGAGCGCGTTGACTTCACCTACTATGCGTTCCTTATAGACGAGGACAAACAGGGTGAGTATCAGTACTACAAGTTCGAAGTCTTTGAAGCTGAGGGCGGCACGACATTCCAGATGTCCGAGTTCCAGATCTTCACAGACTAATTCTAATTACAGCACTCTTGAAATCAACCGGTTAACTTTTCTTTGAAATTCATTAAGACGACTTCCGCTTGCGGAAGTCGTCTATTTTTTTTGGAAAACCGGGGCCGGGCTGCCGGCAGGCTTTTTTTATGTGCATGAGCATTATATGCGGCAAAATGCGCACCTGCAGATTTTGCGGGCGTCAAATGTAAAGTTCATGTGGTATGTAATCGCCGGATTGGGCAACTGCATTTCCGCAAACCCGCCGGTCGCTTTGCTTAATATAAAAAAACGCCCGTCCGGGCATGGCTGCCGGGCGGGCGTATCTTTGCTTCCGTTTATTTTATTTACGTTATTTAAGCTGCTCCATCATGGCATTGAGCAAGCACGCTGTCTGTGCGCGGGTGAGGCCGCTGGAGGCGGAAATAGTGCCATCGACCGTGCCGGTCATTATGCCGAGTTCGGCGAGCGCCGCGATAGCGTCATTTGCCCATGCGGGTATGCTGCTTTCGTCGGCAAACACTGTCTTGAGAACTGGACGCTTTGTGCCTATCATGGACGAAAGGATAACCGCTGCCTCGGCGCGCGTGATCTGGTAGTTTGGTAAAAAGTATCTGCCGGTATCGGTATCAACGCCGGTGATATAGCCAAGCTCCGCGGCGGCGGCGACGTATCCTTTGTATTGAGGAAGGATATTCGCATCGTCGGCAAATCCGGTGTTTACGACGCCGGAAAGCGGCTGTTTACCTGTGGCTTTCATGGCCATCGCGAGGAATTCCACGCGCGAAACGGCCTTATCAGGATTGAACAGCGTCTTGCCGCCGACCGTTTCGCCTACCATGACGCCCTTTTCAGCCATGCGCAGCGCGGCGTAATGCGCCCAGTGGCCGTTCAGATCGTCATAGACGACTTTGGTATCGGGCTTTTCGACCTTAACTGTGACCTTGACCTCTTCCGAGCGATTGCCGTATTGGTCGTAAACTGCATAGGTAAAGCTGTCGCTTCCTGTCCAGTTGACTTTGGGGCGGTAGCAGTAGCTGCCGTAAGATTCGTTTGTCAGCTCAAGCGTACCCTTTGACGGGTATTTGGTTATGACATAGCGCAGCGCATCGCCTTCCGGGTCGGTTGCCATCAGCCTGCCATAGAGATCGACGTTGCGCAGAGCGGTCAGCTTCTGCTTGCCGTTCACCGCCGTGGTTACGGTCGGCGCAAGGTTGAGCTCGGACAGCACATAGAGCGTGCACAGCACCTCATACGGCTGTGCTTTGCCTGCCGCACGGAACACAAAGTCGGTGCTGGCAGCATACGAGCCGTCGGCGAGCGCTACAGCGCTGTCGGACGGTACAAATCTGAGCAGCGACAGGTTTTTGCGCGAGATGGTCTGGTTCTTCATGACCGTCGTCGAGCCGAGCATGAGCGTACCGTATTCGGATGAGGGCAGCGTCACGACCGTTATGGCGTCGAGCTTCTTTACGCCCAGCGCTTCCTCGAAATCTTCCGGCGCAAACTCGATGTCAGAGCCGGCAACCGCCGTTTTGACCAGCTCCAGCTTGTTTGCCAGGATGTTCAGTGCCGGCGATACCTGATAGCCCTGCGCGTCGCTTGCAGCAAAGGCGTCGGGCGCAAGAATGCTTCCGGTAGCCAGTGTCAGTGCTGCCACAAGCAAAAATGCAAGCAGCTTCTTGTGCCGGTTGAAATGATATGCCATTTTTGTTCTTCCTCCGTTATATGCTTGAAAATGGTGTCTGATGTTATTTTTTTCAGCGGTTATCTAATTTATACATCGGAAGCAAATATATTTAGAAATTGAGCAGTTTGCTTTGCAGGCTCGCTTTTTGGGCCAAAACAGTTGAAAAAAATCACATGTAGGGTTATAATAATATAATAGATATTTTTTTGTAGGAGATAGCCAAAATGCTTGACATTAAGTTTGCTTTAACCGATAACCCGAAACCGAAGCCTGACCAGACAAAGCTCGGGTTCGGCAGATATTTCACCGACCACATGTTTGTAATGGACTACACAGAGGGCAAGGGTTGGCATGACCCCCGCATTGTGCCTTTCGGCGATATATCGCTCAGCCCCGCCGCGATGGTACTTCACTATGGACAGGAGATGTTTGAGGGGCTTAAGGCATATTATGCGCCCGACGGCAGAATATTATTGTTCCGCCCGCAAAAAAATATCGAGCGCATGAACGAGACCAACCGCCGCTTGTGCATACCCGAAGTCGACCCGGACGACATACTTTTTGCACTCAAAGAGATTGTTAAGACCGACCGCGACTGGGTGCCCAAATTGCCCGGCACCTCGCTTTACATACGTCCCTTTATATTTGCAACCGACCCCTTTCTCGGCGTGCGCATTTCAAAAACATATAAGTTTATGATAATTTTGTCCCCCGTCGGAGCATATTACGAAAGCGGGATAAACCCGGTTAAAATATATGTGGAACGGGAGTATGTTCGCGCCGTCAAAGGCGGCACCGGCCGCGCAAAAGTGGGCGGCAACTATGCCGCGTCGCTCATCGGTCAGAAAAAGGCGGCCGAGCTTGGCTATGCTCAAGTACTTTGGCTGGACGGCGTACATCGCAAATATGTCGACGAAGTCGGCGCGATGAACGTGTTTTTCGTTATCGACGGAGAGATTCACACCCCCTCGCTCGAGGACGGCTCTATATTGCCCGGCGTCACGCGCGCGTCCTGCATAGAGCTGCTGCGCGACTGGGGCTATACTGTTGTGGAGCGCAAGATAGCGTTTGATGAGATTGTCCAAGCAAACGCAGCCGGCAAGCTGAATGAAGCCTTCGGCACAGGTACCGCTGCGGTCATATCCCCAATTGGCGAACTTTGTGACGGAGGAGAGCAAATCATTTTAAATGAAGGCAAAATCGGTCCGATAGCACAGCGCCTCTACGACGAGCTCACAGCCATCCAGTGGGGCAAGGTGCCGGACACGCGCGGCTGGAGCGTTCCGATTGACTGATCAGCAATGAAAGTTGTCTATCTAAATATATTGCATTATGGCTGTTTTATTCCACCAGAAGCACACCGTCAAATTTGCTTTGGCAAGTTCCGGCTGTGCAGCCACAGGTAACACTCCAAGGCTTGTTTCCAAATGATCTATAAAATTGGCTCACAGCACGACGGTATGACCGTACGCGAGTATTTACGCAGTGTGCTCGGGCTGTCCCGCACCGCTGTGACGAGACTGAAAAAACGGGAGCGCGGCATACTGCTTTGCGGAAAGCATGTCACCGTCCGAGCGGTCTTGCGCGACGGTGACACGCTCGAGCTTGATGAAGCTGACGGCGAAGACGAGGTAAACGAGTTTATCGTGCCGGTCGATTTGCCGTTCCGCGTGCTTTATGAAGATGATAATATTATTGCTGTTGACAAGCCCGCGGGAATGCCGACGCACCCCTCCCGCGGGCACATAGACGATACGCTCGCCAACGCCGCCGCGTTTCATTTTGCCGAGCGCGGCCAGCCTTTTGTTTTTCGCGCGATAAACAGGCTTGACAACGGTACGAGCGGCGTTGTGCTGCTTGCGAAAAACAAGCACGCCGCCTACCGGCTTTCACGCGGCATTTCGCCGTCCGGCGGTCACGATGTTAAAATAAAAAAGGAATATTTTGCTGTTCTGCGCGGTATAATTAATCCGGCGGAGCCGCTCCGCGGCGTAAGCTACATAACGGAGAGCCCTGTGCCGGATGACGGAAGCTTGCGCTATGTCGGTGTCGGGGATGCCGGCGGGCGGAGCGGTTTGCGCCGGTCATACGGGATAGTAGATGCGCCCATAAGGCGCGCGCAGCCGAGCATAATCTTGCGCGAAGTGTCGTTTACCCCCGACGCATACGACGCGGTGACCGAGTTTTCTGTGGAAGCTGTGCTTGAAAACAAGTTTGGGCCGATGACGGTTGTGCGCGCTTTTCCGCAGACGGGTCGCACCCACCAGCTGCGCGTGCATTTCGCATATATCGGTTGCCCGATAGCCGGCGACACACTTTACGGGCAGTTTGCGTCTGACGAATGTCAGCCGATTGCGCGCCAGGCGCTGCACTGCGCGGCTATGACGGTGGGAGAGCTGCGAATCGAAGCGCCGATTCCCGAGGACATTAAACTTTTGCTTGAAACAGGTAGTAAAAAATATGAGTAAAGACGAAATGCAAATCTCGGCCGATATGAATTGTGAGGCCGCAGGCACCGGCGAGCGATACTGCGACTTTTTGCCGTCCACCGGCGACGGCGCGGCTGCGGATTTGCCGCCGCAAGGCTGCCCTCAATCCGACGCAGCAACTCCGTCCGAGCCGAAAGACGCATCCGGCAAGCGTATAATCGACTATATCCATCCCGTATCGCTTGCGCTGTTCGCGCTTGCCGGTATATCGGGCATCCTGCTTTTTGCTTTTTATAAAAGCGTCGCCTTTTCTGACTTTTTCAACGAACGCATCAGCTCGATATTCCGTTTCCTGCTGGCGAAAATTACTAATCCCCTTCCCTTCTCGCTGGCAGAAACGGTTATTTTCTCTTTGCCTATATTTGTCGTGGCTGCCGTTGTGCGCACGGTGCGCATTTCAAAACATTCGTCGGCTAAAAACTGCCGCTTTATACTGGGTCTGCTTTCGATTTTGTCGCTGCTGTTTTCGATGTTCGTGCTTAATTTTGCCGCTGCATATCGCGGCTCGACGCTCGAGGATAAACTGGGGCTGGAGCGCAGCAAAGTCTCGGCGGACGAGCTGGTCGCAACTGCTTATGCCCTGCTTGACAAAATTGGCGGGGTAATCGACGACGTGCAGTTCGATTACGGCTCTTTTTCGATAATGCCTTACTCGCTTTCGGAGCTATCCGAGAAGCTTTGCGACGCTTATGCGTCCGTTTGCAAAAAATACCCGTTTTTGCAGTCGATGCGAACAAAAGTCAAGCCTATAGTGCTTTCGGAGCCGATGACCTACACGCATATTTCGGGTGTTTACAGCTATTTTACCGGCGAGGCGAATATAAACACCAATTTCCCGGATTACACGCTTCCCTTCACCGCGGCGCACGAACTTTCGCATCAACGCGGTATCGCGCGCGAGGACGAGGCAAATTTCATGGCTTTTCTCGTCTGCATCGAGTCGGACGACCCGTATATTCAGTACAGCGGATATTTCAACATGCTCGGCTATGTGATAAACTCGCTTTACACAGCCGACTCGGCCGAATACATGAGAATATGGATGTCCATGGATCGCCGGCTTGTGTCCGAGTTTATCGCCTACAGCAATTTTTTCGACAAATATAGAGAATCAAAAGTTTCAAAAGTATCGGAAAAAGTTAACGACACATATCTGAAAATCCAAGGCCAGGCAGAGGGCACGCGCAGTTACGGATGGGTGGTTGACCTGGCGGTGGCTTATGCAAAGCTGCATTTCGGTGTTGAAAGCGACACCGGCGGATAAACGGAGGGATTTGATTGACAACCGATTACAGCGGCGTCAGCGTGTCGGTGATTGGGCTGGGCGTATCCAACCGCCCACTTATCGACTGGCTGCTTGAGCGCGGCGCAACCGTCACCGCGCGCGACAAAAAGAGCCGCAAGGAGCTGGGCGAGCTTGCGGACTCTCTGGAGGCGCGCGGTGTAAAGCTCGTCTGCGGCGAAGGTTATCTCGACGGCATAACAGACAAAGTTATTTTCCGCTCGCCGGGAATACGTTTTGACAAGCCCCAGCTTGCGGAGGCGGTTGCGCGCGGCGCGGAGCTTATCTCCGAAATGGAGCTGTTTTTCGAGCTTTGCCCCTGCCCTATCATCGGTATCACAGGCAGCGACGGCAAAACGACGACCACCACGATCATATATAAGCTGCTCAAGCTGCAGTTTGGGAGCGGGCGCGTGTTTGTCGGCGGCAACATTGGAGCGCCGCTTTTACCGCGACTGGACAAAATCACGCCAGACAGCTATTGTGTCGTGGAGCTGTCAAGCTTTCAGCTACAGACAATGCGCCGCTCGCCCGACGTGGCGGTTGTAACCAACATAACGCCCAACCACCTTGACTATCACCTCGACATGGCCGAGTATATCGACGCAAAGCGCAACATATTCCGACACCAAAAACCGGGGTCAAGGCTTGTGCTCGGCGCGCCCTGCGAGGTGACGCGCGCAATGGCGGCAGAGGCTGCGCCCGGCGTGTCGGTCACACTTTTCGGCACCGACAAAACCGCGGGCGAAGTGCCCGAGGGCTGCGCGCAGTTATACAGGCGGGACGGAAACATATACTACCGCAGACCAGGCGGCGAGCCGGTGAAGCTCATTTCGCTGTCAGATATTCTCCTGCCCGGCGCGCACAATGCCGAAAACTATATGGCAGCGTTTGCGGCTGTGATGGGCATAGTCGACACCTCGCATTTTGCGCCGCTGGCACGCAGTTTTCAAGGCGTCGAACATCGCTGCCAGTTTGTGCGCGAGTATGGCGGCGTGCGCTATTATAACAGCTCGATAGATTCGAGCCCAACTCGTACCGCGGCCGCGCTTTCAGCGTTTGACAGGAAGGTCATCGTTATTTGCGGCGGGTATGACAAGCAAATTCCGTTTGACCCGCTTGCCAAATCGCTTTGCAGGTACGCAAAAGCCGTCGTGCTGACCGGCGCGACGGGTCCCAAAATACGCGAGGCGCTGCTCGCCTGCCCTGATTATACCGAAGGGAACCCCGCTGTTGTAAGTGAGCCAAACTTCGACGAGGCTGTCGAAGCCGCGCGCCGCGCCGCCGGTCCGGGCGACATAGTTATTCTTTCCCCCGCCTGTGCAAGTTTTGATGTGTTCCCGAACTTTGAGGCGCGCGGACACAGGTTTTGCGATATTGTCCGAAGCTGGAATTAAGCAGATATTTTGGATGTAAAAAACACAGAGGTAGAAAGCATGTCCACACGTCAGTATCATATCGCCTGCGCGCCGGGTGAAGTGGGTAGATACGTGCTGCTGCCCGGCGACCCCGGCAGATGCGAGCTTATTGCCGAATATTTCGACGAGCCGCGCAAAGTTGCGCAAAATCGCGAGTATACAACATACACCGGCTCGATTTGCGGCGTGCCGGTGTCGGTTACTTCAACCGGCATAGGCGGGCCGTCGGCGGCAATCGCAATGGAGGAG
>DGDL01000062.1:12165-18854 GCA_002385415.1 Clostridiales bacterium UBA3953 | reverse complement strand
GCAATGGAGGAGCTTTTCGCTTGCGGCGCCGACACGTTTATCCGCGTCGGCACATGCGGCGGCATCAACATGAAAGTGCTTGCAGGCGACTGTGTCGTCGCGACCGCAGCTATCCGTCAGGAAGGCACCTCCCGCGAGTATGCGCCGCCGGAGTATCCTGCTGCGGCCGATTTCGCTGTTACCAGCGCGCTTGTGCAGGCGGCGGAGCGGCTCGGGCTGCGCTGCCATGCCGGCGTGGTGCAAAACAAAGACTCGTTTTACGGCCAGCACTCGCCCGACCGCATGCCCGTTTCATACGAGCTACAGTCAAAGTGGCAGGCGTGGAAAAAGCTCGGCGTGCTTGCGTCCGAGATGGAATCAGCCGCGCTGTTTACGGTGGCCGCCGCGCTCGGTGCCCGCTGCGGAACGGTTCTGCATGTGATATGGAATCAGGAGCGCAAGCTCGCGGGCCACGACGAGCCTGACAGCCACGACACCGGAAACGCCGTCCGCGTCGCCATAGTGGCGATTAAAATATTAATCGAGCGCGACAGCAAATCCGGCGCGGCAATTTGACACCGATTTTATATCAATGCGGCTGTATTTCGCCGAAAAATAAAAAACGTTCGGATACCGGTAGCACGGAACCGAACGTTTTTTATGTATATATCACCTCACAGCACGCGTATTTCATAAGCGGGCGATTGCGGTGGTATACTTTGCGTTTGGAAATTGGCGTGTGTGACGCGCACCCGTTGACCGCGATTTAAATCGGTGAGCCTGATAGGCCTGCCGGCGCGGTCCAAAATCCTTGTGTCGGGTGAGATGGTAAAAACCGTTTGACGATTTATATTAAACGGGCTGCCGGTAGTGAGCCTTCCGATGCGCGGATCGACGGAAACCACACGCGTTGTGGTGACTCTGCGCTGTGGGCGGGGCTCCGGCGGCTCCGGGCGGGGCGGACGCGGCCGACGATCAGGCCTGTACTGCTGGCGCACCTCTATACTAAAGGCGTCCGCGCGCGGGGGTATGCTGCGCGTCATTGTTCTTGAAAACTGTACATCGGCCCACATGCCCGGACGAACGTCGCACAGGCAAACCGGGCTGCCCGCTTGTGTTCTAATTCTGGTATTTCTGTCGACATTCAGAATCAGCATGCTGGTTGTCGTAACGCCGCTCGGGCGTCTCGCCGTGTATGATACGGTCATAGAGCCGACTCTGGCGTCGCGGGGGTTTGTCGACACGTTTTCTATTCTCGCATTATTTATGCACATTGCCCTGCCGCAGCGAAACATCTCGCCGCGCGGGTCAATTCCTCTGTTCATTTTATGTACCTCGCTCTTATACAGATTCCGTCACAATCATTATATTCCGCGAGGCGTAAAATGTTTTCCGGGTATGCTTCAAAAGTGCCCGCAGGCGCCAAAAAGCCGCCGGCTGCGCTTGCCGGCGGCTTTTTATTGCTTTCATTCTTTTTTTGTTGTGATTTTGTTGAGGAGAATCGTCACGCCGATTATCACGCATATAACGGCTGCGATGCCCAGCATGCCGAGGCCCATATAGTAGAGATTGTCGACAAAAGCCATTGGATTAAAATTCATGGCCACTATACCCCCATGAAAAAGTTAAGCACGAGACCGCCCGCTATGACCGACGCTATTTGGCCGGATACGTTTACGCCGATGGAGTGCATGAGCAGGAAGTTTTGGTTATCTTCTTGCAGGCCCATCTTATGAACCACACGGCCCGACATCGGAAATGCCGAGATACCGGCTGCGCCTATCATCGGGTTGATTTTCTCTTTGAGGAAAAGGTTCAATATTTTTGCAAAAAGCACGCCGCCCGCCGTGTCGAATATGAAAGCGACAAGTCCGAGAAAAAGTATAAGTAATGTTTCGAGCTTCAAAAACTGCTCTGCCTGCATCTGCGAGGCGATTGTGATGCCCAAAAGCAGCGTAACCAGGTTGGCAAGCACTCTCTGTGCGGTCTCGGACAGCGAGTCGAGCACTCCGCACTCGCGGATGAGGTTGCCGAACATCAAAAAACCGACAAGTGCGACCGATTGCGGCGCAATAAGCCCTGTGATAACGGTGATAATTATCGGGAAAAGTATGCGCGTCGCTTTTGATACCTCGGCCGGCTGGTAGGGCATCTTGATAAGGCGCTCTTTTTTCGTCGTCAATAGCTTTATAACCGGGGGCTGGATAATAGGTACAAGTGCCATGTAAGAATAGGCAGCGACCATTATCGCGCCGAGATATTTCGAGCCGAGCTTTTGCGCGACGACAATCGAGGTCGGACCGTCGGCGGCGCCGATTATAGCAATGGACGCCGCATCCTTGATGTCAAAGAACATGGAGGCGGTGCACAGCGTGAAGAATATGCCGAACTGTGCCATCGCGCCGAATATCATCAGTTTCGGGTTGGAAAGTATCGGGCCGAAATCTATCATCGCGCCTATGCCGATAAACAGTATGAGCGGAAACAGCTCGTTTGCAATTCCGGCATTATAAAGCGTGCTGAGCGGGCCGCGTTCGAGCGCTTCCCCGATAAGCTGGTCTACCGCTCCTGACATAGGCAGGTTTGCTATTATGGCGCCAAAACCTATCGGCAAAAGCAGCGAAGGCTCCATGTCTTTTTTTATTGCAAGATAGATAAGCAGGGCTCCGATGCCCCACATTACAACATGCTGCCACTGAAGATTCAATAGATTGCGATATAAAACTTCCATTTAATTTAAACTCCGATCAGCCGAAAAGTGAGAAAACGGCAAATAAGCCTGACATAAGGGACGCAACAAGCGAAACAACTGTGATTTGCGTGTTTATAGACGGGCCGGCGGTGTCCTTGAACGGATCGCCCACAGTATCGCCCACAACGGCGGCTTTATGCGCATCTGAACCTTTGCCGCCTTCTTCACCCGATTCAATATACTTTTTCGAGTTGTCCCAAAGGCCGCCGGAGTTAGACATAAACTGTGCAATAAGCAGTCCGCTGATTATATTGCCGAGCAAAAAGCCTCCGATTGCGCTGACTCCGCCGACAAATCCGACTACAATCGTAACTATAATCGCCATAAGTCCGGCGGGAATCAGCTCGCGAAGCGCTCCGGTCGTTGCCAAATCAATGCATTTGTCATATTCGGGCACAACGCCGGGTTTACCTTCGCGCAGGCCGACAATTTCATTGAACTGGCGCCGGATTTCGGCAACCATCCTTTGCGCGTTGCGGTCGACGCCGAGGATAAGCATTGCGGAGAACACCGCAGGGACGGAGGCACCGACGAGTATGCCGAAAAATACTGTCGGGTCCATGACGTCGAAACCGGCAAGGAGAGGCTTTCCCGCTTCTGCGAGAGCCTGGTTGACCTCTGCCATATATGCACCGAGCAGCGAAATGACGGTAAGACCTGCCGCACCGATAGCAAATCCTTTTGTGACGGCTTTAACAGTGTTTCCGGCGCTGTCAAGTTCGTCGGCGATGCGAATGGTCTCCTCGTCAAACCCGCCCATCTCGGCAAGGCCGCGTGCATTGTCCACTATGGGGCCGTAAGCGTCGTTTGCGATTATCATGCCCACAATCGAGAGCATTCCGACCGCCGCCATTGATATGCCGAACATCGCATAGCCTTCGCCCATCGGGGCGCAAAGGTTATATGCGGCAAGCGCAGATATCGCTATGCCGACCATAGCGGGCATGGCGGAAATAAAACCGTATGAAATGCCCGACAGTATCGTAAAGGCAGGGCCGGTATTCGACGCGCGAGCGACCTTTTGAACAATAGGCTTTGTATCGTCGGTGAAATAGTTTGTCGTTATGCCGATGATGACGCCGACGGCAAGACCAACCGCAGCTGCTCCCCAAATGCGCCAAGAGAATCCCTTGATCAGCGCGGTAGCGGCCGCGGTCAAAACCAGATATATTGCTGATGTAATATAAGCGGAGGTGTTGAGCGCACGGGTGGGGTTACCCTTTTTGCCGATGCGCGCGGAAGCGATGCCTATTACCGACGCAAGAAGTCCGAGCGCCGCATAGGTAAATACCATCATCACGTTTGCGCTGCCGGTTGCGCTGTCGAGCGATTCCGCAATAACAAGCGCCGCTGCCATCGAGGCGACGTTGGAGTCGAGCAAGTCGGCGCCCATGCCGGCCACGTCACCGACATTGTCCCCTACATTGTCGGCGATGACTGCCGGGTTGCGCGGGTCGTCCTCGGGTATGCCAAGCTCGACTTTGCCCACAAGGTCGGCCGACACGTCGGCGGTTTTGGTGAATATGCCGCCGCCGGCCTTTGCAAACAGGGCAAGCGAGCTTGCGCCGAACGAAAAGCCCAAAAGCACCGTCGAGTCGCCTATCAACGCGAGCACCGCAGTGACGCCCAGCAGACTGCAACCGACGACGGCGAGGCCCATCACCGCGCCGCCGCGGAACCCGACTAAAAACGCGGGCTTTATCCCTTCGCGTGCGGCTTCTGCCGTTCGCGAGTTTGCGGAGGTCGCTACGACAATACCTATCTTACCGGCAAGCGCCGATATTATCGTGCCGCAGATATAGGCCAATGCCATTTCGAGGTTGCGCAGCGGACTTCCCATCCAAACAGGGCTGGGTAAAAACACAAAAATAAGGAGAGCCACGCATCCCGCAAATATTGCGAGCAGCGTATACTCCTTGCGAATAAAGGTGTTTGCGCCGGACTTGATATAATCAGAGATTCTGATTATAGTTTCATTCGTGGCTTTTTGCTTTTTTACCCAGAAAAAAAGATACGTGGCAAAAAGGAATGAAATCGCCGTAGTCAAAAACGAAAACGCATATATAACGGACAAGTTCAGTTCCATGGCCATATCGCTTTCTCGGTTACACCGTGTGAAATTATGCGATTATGTACCGTGCCGTTATATCCGCGTTATGCTTCGGTACTGTTGCGTTCCGGCATACAGTTTATTTTGTTTTTCGCTCCCCCGCTCCGTTCCTCCCGCGCGGATGCGGGCCATACCGTACTGCAAACGTGGATTTTCCTGCACGGCCCAATCGCGAAATCAATCACATTATAACACTCACCATAATCTTTGTCAATATGCCTAATATTGTTGTAGCTATGATGTGTTGGGGCTATATAAAAATATGGCATATTATGGTTGATTTTTCTGATATTTTAACGGCAAAGCGCCATAAAACGCTTGGCGTTTTCATAAAGAATAGCTTTGCGCTCGTCTTCGGTCAAATCAAGCTTCATAAACAGCGCGAGATGGTCCTCCAGCCGAATGACAGGGTAATCGGAGCCGTATAAGACGTTTTCCACGCCACAGCCGCGGACAAATTCTGTGGCTTTTTTGGTGTCCACGTCCCAAAATGTGCTTGAGGCGTCATACCACACGTTTTCCCTGCCCCAAAGATACTCTTTTGCCTCGTCCCAGGCTCTGTAGCCGCCGAAATGCGCTGCTATTACCACAAGTCCCGGGAACATGTCGAGCACTTTTGCCAGCCGCGACGGGCGCGAATAGCGGTACTGTGGCCGCTCGTCGCCCATGTGCAGATACAGTTTCATGCCACGCGACTGCAGCTCGTCATACAATGGGAAAAGGCGCGGGTCGTCAATATCGACTTGCTGAATGTCGGGATGGATTTTTATGCCCGCGAGCCCGAGCGTCTCACAGCGCGCGACCTCGCTTCTGACTTCCGCGTAATCCTGATGCATTCCTCCGAAACCTATCGTTTCAAAGCCCTGTGCGCGCGATAGCTTTACAAGTTCGGCGGTTTTGGTGTTAAGCTTTACGACCTGCCGCGGAGCTGTCGCGACGGCGAGCAAAAAGAAACCGACGGTCTGTGTCTCCACCGCCTGGCGTTTAAGGTCGTCATAGGTTCCGCTGCATTGAACGGTGACATTGTAAAACTCGCCCAGATTTTTTGCCGCCTTTTCGGCAACCGACTCAGGGTATGTGTGAACATGTGCATCTATAATTTTATTCATAATACAAAATAATATCACATTTTCGGGCAGTTTTTCAACCGTTTAATTGTTAACAAGTGGATAAACCGCAATTTGCCATGTTCAATTAAATAATACCGGGCGTTTCAACTCGATTCACATTTTTCGCTTATAATGGATCTGCAGCATAAGCATGCTTGGAAGGGGCGTCAAGGCTGCTTTGCCGGATTGTTAACCGTTTTTGCCCAAGCGGTATAATATAAATTCAGGGGGATAGGTACATGAACGTACGTTTGAATGAAGATAAGGAACTCGTCAAGGCAATACTCGAGGGGCTGAAGCGCAACGGCGGCTACTGTCCCTGCCGGCGCGAAAAGACCGAAGACAACAAGTGCAAGTGCAAGGAGTTCCGCGAGCAGATAGCCGACCCGGATTTTGAAGGGTATTGCCACTGTATGTTGTTTTATAAGGAAAAATAGTACATGTGAAAAGCGGTTTGCCCGGCATATATGGCAAACCGCTTTTTGTTTTAGCTAATAAGTGAGCATGTATTGCCGACGGGTAAGCCGCCGCTTCGAGTTGATTGCCGTGACGGTTCCCACTTTTATAGTCAAAAACCACCTAAACATGTCCAAAAATCAAGGTTTGCGTATCCTTGTGTTTACTATTTTAAACAAGCAAAAATAAAGCCTGGCAAGCTATTTTTAGCTGCCAGGCTTTCCTGGTGGGAGCGGGTGGATTCGAACCACCGAAGTCTGTGACAACAGATTTACAGTCTGCC
>DGDL01000062.1:0-12065 GCA_002385415.1 Clostridiales bacterium UBA3953 | reverse complement strand
ACCTGCTGATTACAAATCAGCTGCTCTACCATTGAGCCACACCAGCGTGTTTGCGCTTCAACCTGCGACGTGTGTTATTATAGCACATTATGCTCCATTTGTCAATATCCTTTTTCAATTTTATCGAAATTTATCGAACCATTTGCCGAACCGGCCGGCTCGGCTCAACAATTATCACAATGCCGAGCGCAGCCGGTTTAATATTTTCTTTTCTTCCCTTGATATTTTTACCTGTGAAAGCCCGAGTATGCGGCCGGTCTGCTGCTGAGAAAGTTCGCGCTCAAAACGCAGGTGTATTATTTTTTGCCACAGTTCGGGCAGCTCCTCGATTGCCTGATGCAGCGCTATTTTGTCGGTTGCAAACTCGATTTCGCCGCTCTCCTCCGCCAGTGTGCTTTCAAGCGTCAGGCTGTCGTCGTCGCCCGTCACCTCAGAAAGCGAGCGCACCGTACCGACCGCCTCCATCGCGTAGACGATCTCAGCCTCGGGCAGGCCGCACAGTTCGGCAAGCTCGGACACATGCGGCTCGCGCCCATGCTCGGCTATGAATTCTTCGCGGCGGCGCGCAATGTCGGCGCCGATTTTTTTGGTCATGCGCCCGACTTTCAAAAGTCCGTCGTCGCGTAAAAACCGGCGAATCTCCCCTATTATAAGCGGCACGGCATAGGTCGAGAAAGCGGTGCCGTATGACGGGTCATAGCTGCGCGCCGCCTTTATCATCCCAATAGTGCCTATTTGCACAAGGTCCTCGTATTCGACCGCCCGGCCCCCGCACAGGCTGCGGTCGCGGAAACGCAGCGCAAGGCTTTTCACAAGGCCGAGATTGAGCCTTACAAGCTCGTCCAGTGCCTGATTGTCGCCCTGCTTCACTCGAGCAAGCAGCTCGCTGTTATGCGATTTATCGTAAGTTTGCATAATCCTTTTACAAGTTATGTGACACCGGGCATATCGGGAAAGCACACCGCATGCCCGGGCGTCTGTATTTTAGTCTCTCGGAGCGAACTTTTTTGTCATGGTAACGGTTGTTCCCTTCCCCGGCTTCGAGCGCACCGCAAGTTTGTCGGTAAAACTCTGCATCACCGCAAAGCCCATCCCGCCGCGTTCACCGCTGGGGTCGGTCGTGAAAAGCGGCTGCATTGCCTGTTTTATATCCTCGATGCCCACGCCCTTGTCGGCGACTTTTATTTTGACGGTGCGGTCTTCGTAATACTTTGCGGTTATGTAAACGGTGCCGCTCGTGCCGCGATAGCCGTGGATAATCGCATTTGTCACGGCTTCGGACACCGCGCAGCGCAGGTCGGCAAGCTCCTCTATCGTCGGGTCAAGCTGGGCGGCAAAAGCGGATACCGCATAGCGCGCAAAACCCTCGTTTATCGATTTTGACTCAATCTCAAGCCTCATTTGGTTTACCGGCTTGTTTTTCATATCCCCATATCCTTTCGGAAATTATGATATTTTTATTGTCGAATTTACTGCATGCGGTTTATTTCAGTACCTTTACAAAAGTGTCGGCGCCCGAAAGCCGGAGTATACGGTGTATCAGGGGTGAGGCACCCTTGACAGTCGTGGTCGCGCCCAACGGCTCGGCTTTACCGTATCGTCCGAGTATAAACCCGAGACCGGAGCTGTCCATGAAAGTAACCCCCGACACATCTATTACCAGCTCTTTCGGGCGGCGCACCGCCAGCTCACGGTCGGCTTGCTCGCGCAAGCGTCCGACCGAGTGATGGTCGATTTCGCCGGTAATTATCAATGTCAGCGTTTGCGACTGCGCGTCGTATTCGATTTTTATATCTGCCGTCAGCATTTTTATGTCTCCGTATCGCCATATAGTTGTTTTTTCCATTGTATAAAAAAAGCCGCGCGAATCTTGTCACATCGCGCAGCTCCGGGATAAAAAAAGCCCCCTCAACAGGAGTGCTCCCGCTGGGGTGCCGTTTACCGGCTGCCGTACTTGGCAATACCGGCAATCTTATTTACGGCGGTATTTAACCGCTGCTTGTAATACGTTATTCTTCAGCCCGGCTTTCGATGTATTCGGCCAGTTCGCGAACAGTGCGAATGTCCGTGACATCTTCTTCCGGGATAGTGATGCCGAAGCTTTCTTCCACCGCCATCAGAATTTCGACCACGTCGAGCGAATCCGCTCCGAGGTCCTCAAAAATGTCGGCGTCTTCGTCCACCAGATCGGTATCGGCACGAAGCTGTTCTGAAACGATTCGGCTAATCTTTTCGTATACGTCTACCTCCATGAATGACTTCAATTTACCCTCACATTTATGTAGTGTATTTTTTTGAGCACTGAATATTATACCATATCAAAAAAGTAAATCAACACTTTTGCGAAAGCATTTTTTAACAATTATTAACTAATATATTTATTTCATGTTGCTGTTTTGTTAAATGCAAAAATCGTATTGACAAATTCGCTTTAGTTTGCTATAATCGCAAAAAACAAAACTGCATATCCTTATTAAGGGCAGTGACCGGAAATAAACGCATGGCGTTTAACGGCAAAGGATGCGGCTTACAGAGAGTGGCCGGGTGGTGAGAGGCGCCAAAGTCGGACTTTGTCGGATACGTTCCGGTAGCCTCCGCGCTGAAACGCTTTTTTGCGGAGTAGGAGGCGGCGTATTCGCCGGACGTTACACCGGCGGGGGTATTATCATGTACCCGCTGAGTATAAATCGAGGTGGTACCGCGGACTGACAGCCGCCCTCGTTTCGGGACAAAGGTCTCGAGACAGGGCGGCTTTTTGATTTATTTAATTTATATGTATGCCACCCACTGTACCTTTTGCCACCCAAAACCCTGTGTCGCTAAATTATTATATACTCAAAAAACAAAATTATTACCGGAGGATCAGCAAAGTGTTTTGGAAAATCTTCCTCGTACTGCTCTTTTTTGCGGTGACGGTAGCAATAGGCTTTATGTACCGCAAAACCGCCACAAATAGCGGCGACTTTATTTTGGCCGGACGCAATGTCGGGCCATGGCTGTCGGCGTTTGCTTACGGCACGACTTATTTTTCCGCAACAATATTCGTTGGTTACGCCGGGCAGTTCGGCTGGATGTACGGAATCTCCGCGCTGTGGATAGGAATCGGAAATGCCTTCATAGGCAGCCTGCTTGCCTGGGTAGTGCTTGGCAGGCGCACGCGGATAATGACAAATCATTTGGGCGCGAGCACCATGCCCGAATTTTTCAGCCGGCGTTATGACAGCCCCGCCATGAAGTTGGTATCCGCGCTGATTATAATTGTGTTCCTTGTACCCTATACCGCGTCGGTATACAAAGGGCTTGCGGGTATATTTTCAATTTCGTTCGGCTTGCCGTTTATCTGGTGCATCGTCGGTATGGCGGCGCTGACCGCAATATATGTCGTTGCGGGCGGATATATGGCGACTGCCGTCAACAGCTTCCTTCAGGGTATTGTTATGCTGGTGGGCATAGTTTTGATAGTCGGAAAAGTCCTTGCGGGCGGCGGCGGGTTTATGGAGTCGCTTCAGCAGCTTTCACAGTTCACCAGTGAGATAAACCCCGAGCTGAACGGCGCGCTCACCTCGATGTTCGGTCCCGACCCGCTGGGACTGCTCTCGGTTGTGGTTTTGACAAGCCTCGGCGTTTGGGGCATGCCGCAGATGATACATAAGTTTTATGCTATAAAAGACGAGCGTTCGATAAGGCTCGGTACTATAATCTCGACGCTGTTTGCCGTGTTTATCGCCTGCGGCTCATACTTTATAGGCGGTTTCGGGCGGCTCTTTTACAGCGCCGACCCTGTCGTTTACGATGACATCGTGCCCACAATGCTCACGAAAACCCTGCCCGACATTCTTATCGGTATCGTGCTGATTGTCGTGCTGTCCGCCTCTATATCGACGCTCGCGTCGCTTGTTATAATCTCGTCGTCAACGGTCGTGCGCGATTTTCTGGGCAGCTTTACCGACAAAATCAAAGAAAAGACCTCTCTCGCGCTGCTGCGTGCGTTTTGCGTGCTGTTTATAGTGCTGTCGGTGCTGATAGCCGCATACCCGAGCAGCATGATTACGGCGCTGATGGGGCTTTCATGGGGCGCCCTCGCCGGGTCGTTCCTTGGACCGTTCATATACGGGCTGTTCTGGAAGCGCACCACCAAAGTTGCCTGCTGGGTAAGCATGGTATTCGCGGTCGGGCTTATTGTGTCAAACGCGTTTTTGAAGTTTGCGTCGCCCTCGCTTGTCGGAGCCGCGGCAATGGTCGCATCGCTTATAATAGTGCCGGTTGTCAGCCTTATAACGCCGAGGTTGCCCAAGGCAACCGTCGACTCGGCGTTCATCGCCTATGACGACAAAGCCGCACAGGATAAAGTAGCATAACAAAAAGCCGAAGGCCAAAAAACCTTCGGCTTTTTATATGCCGCTACTGCTGGCTTTTCATCGCGGCTCGCTCCTCGGCTGCCTGCCGCTTGTTTACCAGGTGCTCCTGATATGTGACGGCAAACAGGTTTTGACCGTTGGGGCGGGCCACAAAGTAATAGTAGTTTACGTCGTCGGGATACATGGCGCTGTGAATTGCGTTGATTGTCGGGTTTGTAATCGGGCCGGGCGGAAGTCCGGGATACCTGTAGGTGTTATATGGCGAGTCTAATACGAGGTCATCTGTCGTCAGCTCCTCGTGGCGCTCGGGCAGCACATACTGGATGGTCGCGTCCGACTCAAGCTTTCCGTCGGTTACCGACGGGTTGTTTAGGCGGTTGTGGAATACCGCCGATATAGCACCAAACTCATAGGTGAACTTGCCTTCCGCTTCAATCATGGACGCCAGCGTGATAAGCTCGTCGACTGTCATGCCCAGCTCCTTACAGCGCTCTTCGTATGACCTGTCGAACTTGGAATTGAAGTTGTTGAGGAATTTCCTGAGGATTTGCTCTTCGCTCCAGTCGGTGAAGAAGTAGTAGGTGTCGGGATAAAGGTAACCTTCGAGCCTGTATTTGCGGCCTTCTTTGGGCTGCAGGTCTTCAAGGAACCAGTAGTCGAATTTCCCGTTTTCGATGGCGTTTATAAAGCCCTCGCGCGTGCCCATGCCGTGCTGCTCCACAAACAGGTCGATAATTTGGTCAACCGTATAGCCTTCGGGAATGGTTATCGAAATCTGCTCGCGCTCCTGAACCGGGCCTTTAAGCGCGGCGCGCAGCTGGTCATAGCTCATCGACGGTGTGACTACATACTCACCCTCGACGAACGCGCCGTTGTCGTTGCGCAGGACGGCGTACAGCTTGAAGATAAACGGGTACTTTATAACTCCTTTTTCGGATAGAATATCGGCTATGTTGTCAATGGTTGCAAATTCGGGTACCGTGACGGTTGTCTCGATATTGGGTTTGACGAACGCAAATATGTCGTTGCCGATAGATATAATGAAAAAGCTTAAAAACGCCGAAACAGTGAGGACAAAAACGATGTATACTATCGCCTTCAGCAGGCTGGAAAGCGCCGAACCGCGCCTTGCCGGCTCACTGTCCGCCTCGTCGATGTCAATCTCCTCGTCTTCGATGTCGCTGCTTTCGGTTATAACGCGCTTGTCTCCTGTGACGGTGAGCTTTTCGGGCAAAAACTCGTCGGCGCGCTTATAGCCGACTCTGATTTTGCCGCCCGAAGCGGAGCCTGCGGCGCGCTGCGGAAGCGGCTTTGCGGGCCGGGCCACGTTGGCTTTCGTCTCCGCAATATCCGAGGTGGCGTAGATTTTGGACCGCCCAACCGTCCGCCCGTCCGGCTGTCTTTGCCGTTCGCTTGCGCTGCGGCGCAGTATTTCCGGGTCTATGACCGGCGCCTCAAACTGCACTTCGCGCGGCAGCGGCGCCTGTACAGGTCTGGCGACGTCGGTTTTTCCGGTGTTGCGGCGCGCAATGTCCGCTTGCGGGAGTCGTGCACCGTCAAGCTCGAGCCTGCGCAGCTGCTCGCGGGGGCTGCCGGTGACGGGCAGCCGCTCATCCGCGCGGTGATTTGCGCCGCCGGATTTTGAGTCGCTCCCCGGACGCCCGCTCGGTATGTTCGGTTGTGTTTTTTGCGCCGGATGGCTGTCCTGTGCATCGCGTGCAGGCGCGCGCCGAGCCTCGGGCTGCCGGTCTTTAGCTGCGCCGAGCTGCGAGGGTCGGCGTGCCGCGCGGCGATGCAGGTTGCGACGCCCTTCCGACTTGTTGGTTTCTCTGTTCATATTGCCGCTGTTGGGATTTCCATTGTCCATTTTATATGTTCTCCGAAATGCCGAGAGTAACTATAACAAATACCAACACGCACAAGAGAAATGTAGGCGATACAAGCGCCTCGAGTGTTGCGCGCATCGGCGATTTTTTGCGGTTTTTGACCCATGCGGGTGTTTCGCGGTTTGTCACCCCGTAGAGGTAGTATATTTTTTCAACCTGCCCGAGCGTCAGGGCAAGGCATATCAAAAAAAGCACTACACAGGTGAATATCAAAAACACCATGTTCTGCGGGTGTTTGATAAGTGAAAATATAAAAGGCTCCAAAAAAAGCTGATAGATATTGTTCAAAAAATGCACCGCCATCGCCGCGAAAACAGAGCGGGTGACGATAACCACTGCCGAAAAAATTATTCCGCCCAAAAAATACACCGGAAACTGGCTTATACTTGAGTGCAGCAGCGAAAACAGCAGCGCCGACATGAGCGCCGCGCAAAACCCGCCGTATCCGCCTTCCTCATACTCGGTTATTATGATTGAGCGGAACACAAACTCCTCGGTTATAGCCGGCAGCGCCGCGAAAGTGATAATGACGTATATGATGTTGGTTACCGACAGCGAGGCAAACGGCATGAACCTGTCATACAGCGTGAAACTTTCGATTGTGCCGGTGTAACCGAGCTCGGCGAGCCGTATTACCGCCGAGCCGGTCAGCAGCGTGAGCGCCGACAGGACTATAAACCAAATCCGCGTCGGCGCAAAAAACCTCAAGTTGAGCCTAAGCGAATATCCGGTGCCTTTGAGCTTGCAGAAAAACAGTGCCGGCAGCATGAAAATGATAAGCTGCAGGATGATAATCGAAAGATATATATTGTCGCGGTATTTAAGCTGCTCTATATCTATTAGGCGCGAAAATGTCAGCAGTAGATATATAACAAGCGTCAGTAGTGGCGCCGTGAAAACTGCTGTGCCGAGCTGGCGTTCGGAGGAGCTTTCGGCTCCGGGCGCTTTGTCTTTAATTTTTCCCTTGTCCAATAGCCCTCACACCGTCCTCGGTAATAATCACGTCGACAGCCATGTCGTACCTGCCGCGCGGCAGCCGGGGCAAAACAAACTGAGATGGGATAAGCCCAACCTTCACTCCCCTGAATTGTGCAAGAAAACGGTCGTAATACCCTTTGCCGTATCCTATTCTGTAGCCGTCCGGGTCAAATGCAAGCGCGGGCACGATGCATATAGCATGTGTGTTGACGTCCTCGATGAAAAGCTGTGCGCCCGCCGGCGGCTCGAGTATGTCATAGTGGCCGGGTACCAGCTCGTCGGGGCTGCTCACATAGTAAAAACTCATTGTGCGGTTTGCCGGGTTTGTGACCGGGTATGCAATGCGCTTGCCGTCGTCAATTGCATTGCGTGCCACGACATTAACGTCCAGCTCGCCCTTTACCGGCGAGTAAAGCAGGATTGTGTCGCTGTATCGGTATGTTGCAAGTTCGCGTAGATAGCCGAAAATTTTCTCTTCAATCGCGGATTTTTCGTCCTGGTCAAGCTTATCGCGCAAAGCAAGCAGCTGTGCGCGCAATCTGTTTTTTTCGTGTCTGATTTGAATCATCAATCCTTGTCCGTATTTTGGTTGTGCCGACGCAGTTGCGCCATGTAGCATTATGCAGGTGGCACAACTGCGCGACGTTTTTATTGTCAGCGAGTGTATATAATGCTCTTTTTTATTTGCTCGACTGTTTCCAGTCCCTTCAGTGCGCGGACAATCTCAAGCCCGAACTCGAGCGCCACGCCCATACCGGCGGCGGTGATAATCTTGCCGTCGCAAACGACACTTTTCTCAGAGAGCTTTGCACCGGTGAGCTTGTCCTCGAAACCGGGATAGCAGGTGGCTTCCTTCCCTTCCAGATATCCGTTTACGCCCAGTACATAGGGTGCGGCGCAAATCGCGGCAAGCCAGCCGCCCGCCGAATAGGTGCGTTGCATGCACTCGCGCACCTCCTCCGACTGCTCGAGGTTGGACGCGCCGGGCATACCGCCGGGAAGCACCACCATTTCAGGACAGGTGCCTTTTATAGCAGTTATCGCAAGGTCGGCCTCAACGGACACGCCTTGCGCGCTGACGACACGCTTGTCCTTTTTAATTGACACGCTTTTAACGTCGATTCCTGCGCGTTTCATCAAATCATACGGGGCGAGGGC
The DNA here is from genome assembly GCA_002385415.1 of Clostridiales bacterium UBA3953. Classification (GTDB taxonomy): domain Bacteria; phylum Bacillota; class Clostridia; order Oscillospirales; family CAG-272; genus DTU078. Next base: position 3,685 of record DGDL01000062.1, on the reverse strand, counting down.
TTCTACGGTTTCAAATCCGTCGGCCAGAAACAAATATACCACCAAAATCGCTCCTTTTTATTATGATTGTTTTTCACCGAAACCCATTGCTTTCATTATGTCGGCGTGAATGTCCCCGGGTGTCCGCAGTATCAGCTGCGGGGAGCCCTCTGATATATCGACGACATAAGCGGGAATAAGTTTCCACTCGAGCCGCGTTGCCGCATACATAGCCGCGGAGCGGCAGGCCTTGATATACTCGTAATCTGTCTCGTGGATGTCGAGTTTTTGGCCGGTTGTCTCCGAGCGTTTTGCAACAAGCGACACCGAAAGCTCGGGCGGCATGTCAAGATAAATTATGCTGTCCGGCCTGGGAATGCCGAGTTTTACATATTCGAAATCCCAAAGCCAATCGAGAAACGCGTCCCATTCGGAGCGCGGCAGCTTTGCAAGTTGGTGCACCGCGTTCGCGGAGGTATATCGGCAGGCGATTATCACGCAATCGTCGCGCCTGTAGTCCTTTTGCCAGTCCATGCGATATGAAATATATCTGTCACAGGCAAAAAAGGTCGATGCCGCGTATGCTCCGGTATCCTCGGGACTGCTGCCCAGCTCTCCTCCGAGATACATCTCCACGAAAGCGGAGCTTTTTGTACCATAGGTGGGAAAGGATAAGTCGCGCACATAAATGCCATTTCGGCGCAGCGCATCGGCGGCAAGTTTTGCCTGTGTGGTTTTGCCGGAACCGTCAGTTCCTTCAATGACAAGTAAGCGTGCCATGATATGTTCAGCATCTTTCTCTATATTTCGGCGGGGCGCACCGTGGGAATCTGCAACTGCAAGACTCCCTCGGCAGGCTTTACCCGTAAATATGTGCGGGAGGCTTCTCCCTGCAAAATGCGCCGAGCCTAAAGCTCAACGTCGCGGTTTACCACCATTTCCATGTACTGCTGGCGGGTTATAAGCACCTCGCGCGGTTTGTTTCCGTCCGGCGGGCTGACGATGCCCATCTCTTCCATGCGGTCAATGAGCTTGGCTGCGCGTCCGTAGCCGAGCTTTAGCTTGCGCTGGATAAGCGACGTGGCAATCTTCCCGGAATCGAGCGCAAGTTCGATAGCAGGTTTGAGCATGGGGTCAAAATCGTCGTCTGCATCCGAGCCCAGCGCGGCAGATTTTTTGGATGTACCGCAGCGCTCGGCCTCGCGCTCGATAGACTCGATAACTTCGCTGTCGTAGTCGGTTTCGCCGACGTTTTGCTTTATGAACTCGACGACCGCCTCGACGTCCTTTTCGGATACATAGGCGCCCTGAACGCGGATGGGCTTTATGCTTCCGACCGGTGCATAAAGCATGTCGCCGCGCCCGATGAGTTTTTCAGCGCCGTTTGTGTCGATTACAACCCGACTGTCGGTTTGTGACGATACCGTAAACGCAATGCGCGACGGGACGTTTGCCTTGATAAGCCCGGTGATAACGTCGACCGACGGGCGCTGCGTGCCTATGATAAGGTGCATGCCGGCCGCGCGCGCCTTTTGCGCGAGACGACAAATCGACTCTTCGACATCGCTCGGAGCGGTCATCATAAGGTCGGCAAGCTCGTCTATTATTATGACTATATACGGCAGAAATTCTTTCTCGGGGTCGTCTTTGGTCGCGATGTTATACCCTCTTATGTCGCGTGCGCTGACCGATTCGATTAAATCGAACCTGCGCTCCATCTCGGCGACCGCCCACTGCAGCGAACCTGCGGCTTTCTTCGGATCGGATACGACCGGCACCAGCAGATGTGGCAGGCCGTTATATATGTTCAGCTCGACTTTCTTGGGGTCGACTAATATCAGCTTGACTTCGTCGGGTGTGGCCTTGTAAAGCAGGCTCACAATCATGCTGTTGATACAAACCGACTTGCCCATGCCCGTCGCGCCGGCGATGAGCAGGTGGGGCATCTTGGCAATATCAAGATAAACCGGCTCGCCCGCTACGTCCATGCCGAGTGTTACGGTAAGTTTGCTCGGTGCCTGCATAAATTTGGGGTTTTCAATCAGCTCGCGCGCATAAACGGTGGAGACGACGCGGTTTGGCACCTCGATACCGACGGCGGATTTGCCGGGTATTGGCGCTTCTATGCGCACGCCGGTGGTAGCCAGGTTGAGCGCGATGTCGTCCACCAGATTTGCGATGGAGCGAACGCGGACGCCCTCTTCGGGTACAAGCTCATAGCGTGTGATGGTCGGCCCGCGGGACACGTTGACTATTCTTGTGCGCACCTTGAAGCTGCGCAATGTCTCAACCAGCTTTACGGCATTTGAGTGCAGCTCCTCGCTCACGTCTGAGTTTTTGGGAGCGGGCTCTATGTGCAAAAGTGTGGTCGACGGAAACACATATTTCGGCTTTTCGGCCTGCTGTTCGGCGCGGGCAGCAGTTTGCGACTGAGAAGGAACCGCCGCTCCACGGCTGACGCTTAATGTGATGTCCGCCTCGGAGGCTTCGTCGCCGAGCTCGCTGACGCCGCCGCTCGGACGGCTGCCGTCGGCCGAAACATATCCCAACGTACCGGACCGGTTTTCAGCGAATTTGCGGATAAAATCAAGTTCGTCGTCGCTTTCGCCGAATATCTCATGCAGACCGGGCTCGGCCTGCTGCTCCGATTTGGCGCCGGCGCCCGCTTGTTTTTTCGCGGTTCTTGCCTTGCCGACGGGCTTTATATGCTCGGTGACCGTATCGTTTGCCATCCCGGGGATGTCAAACGGGGGCGCGTCGTCCGCGCTTTCGGGCACGTATTCGCTGTCGCGCAGAGCCGCGTCGAACGCCGCGGGGTCGATTGCCGGCTCGGTGTCTGCGGCGGCATTTGCTTCGGCGCCGCTGTCTGCCGGCTGAGCGTCGCCTTCGCTCCCTTCATCTTCCTCCTCGTATATGTATGCACCTCTGGCGCGCCTCTGCTCTCCGCCGTTTTGCACCGGGACGGGGACAGCGGGTTCGACCTCCGGCTTGTTATGGTGCAATTTCCGAGCCTGTGCCGCGGCGCGCTCGGCACGCAGCTTTTCCCGCTGCTCATACAGCTTATAGGCAATGCAAATCCGCACCGCATGCGGGGTCAGCCCAAGCAAAAACAAAGCGAATATAACCAGCAGCGATATTACGACAAGCAGCATGCCGACGCGGCCGATAGATTTAAGCAAAGCTTGTCCCAAAAGACCGCCTATCACTCCGCCGCCATGGCGTTCGAGGCCCGCTTGCCAAAGCTGCTTTATGTTAAAGGTATCGGGGCCGCCCGTCTGTGACAGACACGCCACGCACAAAAGACATATACCGGCGAAAATGAATTTGGTGTGTATTCTGTATTCTTCGTAATCCTGTTTCCAAAACGCCGCTATTATTATAATAAATACCGGAATAGTATATGCGGCGGATGAAAAAAGTCCGTAAAGCACGTCCGACAGCCAAGAGCCGAAAAAGCCGGTCGACTCTGCCGATATAAAACATACGGCGACAAACAAAGCCACCAGCACGAGTATCGGCGGCACGATTTGTGCCGCCAAATCGTCTGCGGTGCGCTGGTCCGGCAAAGGTTTCGGCGCCCTCTTTGCGGGCGATTGGCGGGCGGACGACGCTGACGCCTTTTTGACCGTAGCCTTTTTCTTTTTTGTCTGTGGCATTTATCTTCCCTTTTTAATTGCTTTTTTATGCCTGTCTCTTATACACATCT
>DGDL01000046.1 GCA_002385415.1 Clostridiales bacterium UBA3953 | reverse complement strand
GGGTGAATTTGAAGCCGAAACTCCCTATTTCTATGCCGTCCGCGACGGAGACGGGCGCTATGCTGACGAGGCGGGCGAGTTTGTCGCACGCAGCAAAAAAGAGCGCGTTATTGTAATCGGCTCCGGCCCCATCAGAATCGGCCAGGGCATTGAGTTTGACTATGCCTGTGTGCGCTGTGTGGTCGCGCTCAAGGAAATGGGTTACGAGACGGTAGTTATAAACAACAATCCCGAAACCGTCTCAACTGACTTCGACATTTCCGACCGCCTGTATTTCGAGCCGCTTACAATCGACGACGTCATGCGGGTTATCGAAATCGAAAAACCGCTGGGCGTTATCGTCGCATTCGGCGGCGGCACATCGGTAAAGCTTGCAAAGCAGCTTGAGGCGCACGGTGTGCGTATACTCGGCACCGGTGCGGAAGCAATCGATATTTGCGAGGACCGCGAGCGGTTTGACGCGCTGCTCGAGTCGCTTAATATTAAGCGGCCGAAGGGGTACTCTGTAACAAACGAGGAAGAAGCGCTGCGCGCAGCCGAAGAGCTCGGTTATCCCGTACTTATGCGTCCCTCTTATGTTCTCGGCGGACAAAATATGATAATTGCATACGGAGTGGACGACGTTGTCGAATACTCGCGCATCATATTTTCACAGCGCCAGGACAGGCCGGTGCTCATTGACAAGTATATGAGCGGGCTTGAAATAGAGGTCGACGCGCTGTGTGACGGAAAAGAGGTACTGCTGCCCGGAATTATGGAGCATGTGGAGCGTTCGGGCATCCACTCCGGGGACAGCATCGCCATTTATCCCGCTATTCACGTCAGCGAGGAGATGGCTAACCGCATATTAGATGAAACCAAGAAAATCTGCCTTGCGCTTAACGTACGCGGTCTGATAAATGTGCAGTATCTAATCAGCGGCGATGAGCTGTATGTAATTGAGGTTAACCCCCGCGCATCGCGTACGGTTCCATACCTCAGCAAGGTTACCGGCGTGCCTATGTGCACTATTGCAACGCGCATCAGCATGGGCGATACACTTGCCGATTGCGGCTACAGCGGCGGAATAGCGCCGATTCCGCCCTATTTTGCTGTAAAAGTTCCGGTGTTTTCGTTTGAAAAGCTGTCGGGCGTCGACACTCAGCTTGGCCCCGAAATGAAATCCACCGGCGAGGTGCTTGGAATCGGCCGCGACATGCGCGAGGCGCTTTACAAAGGTCTGGTTGCAGCAGGCTATAAAATGAAACGCAAAGGCGGAGTGCTGTTTACGGTGCGCGACTCTGACAAGAGCGAAATCGCGGCAATCGCGAGAAAATTCCGTGTGATGGGTTTCAGGCTTTATGCTACATCGGGCACGGCAATGGAAATCCGCGCGGGTGGGATGCCGGTGACCGTTTTAAACAAAATCAGTGAAAATCCGTCTGATAACCCGATGACGGCACTTGACAGCGGGGAAATTTCCTATATAATTTCTACATCGGCAAAAGGCCGTAACCCCGCATTTGACGACGTGAAAATACGCAGGCGTGCGGTGTCGCTCGGCATTCCATGCCTGACTTCCATAGATACCGCCAATGCACTGGCGGACAGCTTACAAAGCGGCTATCACGAGGAGAATATAAGTTTGATAGACATCAACGACGATATCAAATCGATAAAAGCGGATAGGGGCGTTTAATTGTTATGAAAAGAACCAAGTATATATTTGTAACCGGCGGCGTTGTTTCTGGGCTCGGCAAGGGCATAACCGCCGCATCGCTTGGCAGATTGCTCAAGCAGCGCGGTCTTAAGGTCGCGGCACAGAAACTTGATCCATATATGAACGTCGACCCGGGCACGATGAGCCCTTATCAGCACGGCGAAGTTTTCGTTACCGACGACGGTGCGGAGACCGACTTGGACCTGGGCCATTACGAGCGTTTTATCAATGAGAATCTCAACAAATATTCCAACCTGACCTCCGGCCGGGTATACTGGAATGTACTACAGCGCGAACGTGAAGGCGGATACCTGGGCCAAACCGTTCAGATCATTCCCCACATTACAAACGAAATCAAAGACTTCATACGCGCAGGCGCAGAAATCAGCGGTGCCGATGTGCTTATCACCGAAATAGGCGGAACCATCGGCGATATTGAAAGCCAGGCGTTTCTGGAGGCTATACGCCAAATTTCGATAGAGGAAGGCCGCGAAAACTGTCTTTTCATACACGTTACGCTTGTACCGTACCTGCGCGCCTCGCAGGAGCATAAATCAAAGCCTACCCAGCACTCTGTAAAGGAGCTTCAGGCATCGGGAATCACGCCGAACATTATCATCACGCGCTCGGACGAGCATATTGACGACGAAATAAAAGAAAAAATCGCTCTTTTCTGCAATGTAAGGCGCGACTGCGTGATTGAAAACGTCACGCTTCCCTGCTTATATGAGGCGCCGCTCATGCTGCATGAAAACGGGCTCGACCGCGTGGTCTGCCGCGAGCTGGGCATCGATTGCCACGAGCCCGACCTCACAAGCTGGCGCGCAATGATCGAGAAAATTAAAAACCTTGACAAAACCGTTAAAATTGCAATTTGCGGCAAGTATACTAAACTGCATGACGCGTATCTTTCGGTAATCGAGGCTCTTCGCCATGCAGGCTATGTATACGGTGCCGATATAGATATAATGTGGGTTGACAGCGAAAACGTCACCGACGAAAATGCAGCCCACATATTTAACGAAGCCCAAGGTATCCTTATCCCCGGCGGATTCGGCGACCGCGGCGTCGAGGGTATGATTTCGGCCGCAAAATACGCGCGCGAAAACAATGTGCCGCTGTTCGGAATCTGCCTCGGTATGCAGGTTATGTCGATTGAATTCGCGCGCAATGTCTGTGGTCTTGCGGGCGCAAATTCCACCGAATTTGACCCGAACACTCCCTATCCCGTTATCGCGCTCATGGAAAATCAGCAGAACATCACCAAAAAAGGTGGCACGATGCGTCTCGGCTCATATCCTTGCGCTATCGTAAGCGGTACGCTCATGGCATCGGCTTATGGCCGCTCGCTTACCCATGAACGCCATCGCCACCGCTATGAGTTCAACAACGATTGCCGCGAATTGTTTGTAAAGCATGGTATAGCACTCAGCGGCACGTCTCCCGACGGTAGCCTAATCGAAGCAATAGAGCACAAAACTCACCGTTTTTATCTCGGAGTGCAGTTCCATCCTGAATTTCTCAGCCGCCCGGACAAAGCACACCCGCTGTTCTGCGAGTTTGTCGGCTCGGCTCTGGGCGTAGCCGGCAACAGCGATAAAAAGTGAGACCGCTTTACTTCACCGGGGGCCGCATGGCCCCCGTAACATATAATTGAGGTTTTCAGGGTTGCGTTTTTCCTGTATAGACGTATATAATAATTATGATATTATAGTAGTCGACAATGCATGGTCATGTCGCTTTACATGCTACCGACTTTAAACGGGTAACCTGATATGAAAGACGGATTTGTAAAAATTGCGCTCGCGGTTCCGCCGCTGCGTGTCGCAGACTGCGAGTTTAATATAGGCGAGGCTATCAGGCTCGCACATGCCGCAGCCGAAGGCGGCGCGCTCGTCGCGCTGTTCCCCGAGCTTTGCGTGACCGGATACAGCTGCTCCGACCTTTTTTTCCACTCCGCACTGCTCGATGCCGCCGAGAATGCGCTTTCCTCGTTTGCAGAGGCAACCGCACAGCTTAATACGCTTTATTTTATCGGCGTACCTGTGCGCGTGGCGGGAAAGCTTTATAACTGCTGCGCGGCAGTACATCGCGGGCGGCTGCTTGCACTCGTGCCCAAGACCTCGCTGCCCAACTATAACGAGTTTTACGAGACGCGCCAGTTCACTTTTTCACCCCAAAAAACCGTGGAAATAGAGTTTGCCGGCCAGCGCTGCCTGTTCGGTACAAAAATACTGTTTGAGCATACAAAGCTGCACGAGCTTGTCATCGGTGCCGAGATTTGCGAGGATTTGTGGTGTCAAACACCGCCTTCCGCTATGCATTGTGCAGCGGGCGCGACTTTGATTTGCAACATTTCAGCGTCGCCCGAATCGGTGGGCAAACCCGAGTACAGGCGCGATCTTACCCGCATGCACTCGGGCAGGCATATCTGCGCCTATGCTTATACCTCGTCGGGACCGGACGAGTCGACGACCGACCTTATCTACTCGGGCCATGCTTTTATCTGCGAATACGGCTCGATTATTGCTGAAAATCCGCCGTTTGGCGGCGCAGAGCTGACATTTGGCGAAATCGACGTCAAACGCATCGACTATGAACGCCGCCGGCAGTCAAATTATAAATGCGGCTACAATGCCGACTATGTCTATGTTCCGTTTGACACCGAGCTGCGGGAAACTGTGCTCTGTCGGCGCTTTGACCGCATGCCGTTTGTGCCCGAAGACCGCGCCGACCGCTACCGCCGCTGCAGTTTTATCCTTGAGATGCAAGCCGCAGCTCTTGCAAAACGCCTGCGCCATACCAATGCAAAAACTGCTGTTGTGGGCGTTTCCGGCGGTCTTGACTCCACGCTTGCGCTTATTGTCATTGTACACGCGCTCGACAGGCTTGGCAGACCGCGCACCGACGCACTTGGAATCTCAATGCCTTGCTTTGGCACCGGCACGCGTACAAAAAACAACGCCGAAAAACTGTGCAAACTCCTCGGCGTCAGCTTCCGCGAGATACCTATTGACAAATCTGTTACCCAGCACCTTGAGGATATTGGTCACGACGGCAAAACCTTTGACGTGACGTTCGAGAACGCTCAGGCACGCGAGCGCACTCAGGTGCTCATGGACATCGCCAACCAAACGGGCGGACTTGTGGTCGGCACCGGCGACCTGTCCGAGATGGCGCTGGGCTGGTCGACCTACGGCGGCGACCATATATCCATGTATGCTGTCAACTGCTCGGTTCCAAAAACGCTTGTACGCCATCTCGTTGCATATTATGCAGACACCTGCGGCAATAGTGAGCTTGCCGAAACACTGCTTGACATCCTCGACACGCCCGTCTCCCCCGAGCTTATCCCCTCAAAAGAAGGCGAGATTTCACAGCGCACCGAGGAGATTTTAGGCGAGTACGAGCTGCACGATTTCTTCCTTTATTATATGATCCGCTGCGGGTACGACCCGGCAAAGACGCTTCGCATTGCAAAGCTGACATTTGCCGGCGTCTATAATGAGACACATATCGAAAACACACTGCGACTTTTTGTGCGTCGCTTTTTCAGCCAGCAGTTCAAACGCTCCTGCACGCCCGACGGCGTAAAGCTTGGCACCGTTTCGCTTTCGCCGCGCAGTGACTGGCGCATGCCGTCGGATGCGTCTCCCGCCGCTTGGATGTCGCTGTTGTAAATCATGTTTACATCCGCAGAGGGTAAGCGTCTTTCGCCGGAGCGCAGCCAACCCCTCTGCGGAAATTATTTGGATTTTTATAGCACACAACTCGAAAGGACTTGACACATGAAACGTATAGTTTCGATTGGCCTTGCACTAACACTATTGGCAGGCTCGATTGCGGCCTCGGGCTGCGGAGAAAAAGACGGCACATCGCCGGTAACCGAAACCACAGCAGCCGAAACAACCGCGCCGGCCGAAACCCAAGCCGAAACCGAACCTCCCGTCGATACCGACCTGCAAAGGGCGGAGACGGTATTTGACGCGTTTATAAAACAGTATTATGACAAAGGCAAGTTTAAAAACGCCGACTTTTGGGACAATGCCGAGATTTTTGAAACTGTTATCGATGCATACGAGGTCACTCGCGACGAAAAATATCTTTTCTATATAAAAGAAATATCCGACGCAACCCTCGGTGCGTACGGCAAAAAGTGGACCTGGAACGAGTATAACGACGATATTATGTGGCTTTGCATTGCCTATTCCCGCGCCTATCTTTTGACCGGCGAAGCGGACTATCTGCGCTATGCGAAAATAAATTTCGACTCGGTCTGGCAGCGCGCATACAGCGAGGATTTGGGCGGCGGGCTCTGGTGGCGCACCGACAATCAAACCAAAAACTCGTGCGTTTGCGGGCCGGGTGCAATAGCAGCCTGTCTTTTGGGCAAAGCCACCGGCAACGAGGAGTATTACGCCAAAGCCAAACTGGTACTCGACTGGCAGATCGAAAACCTCTACCAAGCCGGTCTGGGCAAAGTTTACGACGCAATCGACATTAAAGGCAACATAAACAAATGGTCGTCTACATATAACCAGGGCACTTTTATCGGCGCCTGCATGCTGTATTACCAGTACAGCGGCGACGAATCATATTTAAATAAAGCCAAAAAAGCCGCGCAATACGCGATGAGGACGATGTACGAATACGGCGTGATGAACAACGAGACCGAGGGCGGCGACCTCATCGGGTTTAAGGGAATCCTCACCCGCTGGATAAGCAGATATGCGGTTTTTGTCGGCGACGGGGAAATATTCGAATGGCTCCGCCGCAATGCCGACGCCGCCTGGAATAACCGCAACTCGAAAAATCTTATCTGGACGGCATGGGGTACAAAGACCTCCGAAAAAATCGCGCAATACGACGTGTTTGGCATGAGCACCGCCGTGGCGCTATTTTTCAACACGATGCTAGAAAGAGAGCTTGACGAAATAGCTGAAAAAAAGTAAAAAACACCGCGAAAACAGCTTTATTACAGCAGAAGTTCATAAAGATTCATCTGTAAAACAGCAAGCTTCGGTGCGGAACAGCTCCGGCCTGCCTTCGTGGTGCAGGCCGGCTATTTCTTTTTGCAGAGGGCAAATCTTTTTGCGGTCGGAGGACTCCGCCGGGCGTATTGTAAACTCCATTGCCTCACCTTTTTCTTAAAATATCAAGCGTGTGATGCGAGATGCCCGTCATATCAGGCCGCTCGCAAATGTTAAAGTGGTATTTCATGTACCATGCAAATGTGTCGTCGTCAAGCCTGTCGATAAACTCTTTGAAATAATTTGTATACATATCGGTGCCGACGAAATGCAGGCGCTCGACGTCCAGCCGCGCGGCCAGCGCGTCTATCTCCTCACGGCGATAAAGCTCGAAAAGCTCGATCGGTGTTGATGTGGTCCGATTCGGGGTCAAGCAACCCCGCATCAAGCACTTTTTTAAGGTTGCCTTTTACAAAACAATACCCTATTATCGAAGGATCGCTCATGCAGTAGGCAACAAACATAACACCGCCGCGCTTTGTCACACGATACGCCTCGTCCATCGCAGCATGTTTGCTTTTGTCGTCCAAAAGATGATACATCGGCCCCATCAGCAGCGTAATGTCGTATGTGTCCGACTCTATAAAGTCGAGGCAAACGGCATCTGCCTGCCAAATCGTCACGCCCTCGCCGGGCTGCGTGTTTGCGCGGAACTTTTCAATGTTGTGCTCTATAAGCTCGACGGCGTCAACTTCGTAGCCCTGCCTTGCGTAGTGGTGCGAATATATCCCCGTACCCGCACCGATGTCGAGAATTTTCATGCCGGGTCGCAGGTATTTGTCTATATACCTCACCGTGGTGAGAAACTCGACGCATCCGTGACGCGAACGCAGCCTTGCGTCCTCGTCGTGGGATTGGTAATAGCTGTTTAGTGCCTCAATTAAGTCCATTTTTCCTTCTCCTCCGGTAAAAATAAAAACGGCACGGCTCCGTTAGCGGCGAAACCGTGCCTAAAAACACTCATTCATTGCGCTATGCGCCCAAAAATGAACATGAGGAGGCAAGCCCGCCGCCAATGTCTAAATACCAATAGCCGGCGCGCCCGATATAACCGTCGGAAAGCATAATGCTGCTAAAAACAATGCATTTCATCCGACAGCCCTCCTTATAATTTTTTCCAGTATAGCAACGCCGCTTTTATTTGTCAAGCGAAGCGGTGATTTTTTACTTGGTTTTTAATTTTCACTTGACATGCCCCGATTTAGCGTGATAAAATATCGGCGCGGTGAATTTGTTTTTCACCATGGTGAAATTTTGTAACCGGCACACTCCTTGTTGATATAAACTTTATATACTGCCGAAAGGAGCCAATTATGCCGACCATTATAATCCGCAATAAAAACGTCGTGCGGGGCATGGCCGGCGACGGAGAGAAAACAGCCGAGCTTTGGGAACGGTTTTATGAAAGAGGTTGAACTTCACCCGTTTGAGCATGACGAGTCGTGCGCATACAAAATCCGCGTTTACAGCAAGGACGGCGGCGGCTGCCTGTGCCATGTCGGATACGCTGTTTCGGGCGGAGAGCCGGCAGAGCCTTTACGGACTATGTGCTGCCTCCCACGCACTATGCCTCGTTTGACGTTGTTGTCGAAAACGGTTACGACAGCGAAAACGTAAAATGGACGCATGGCTTGCCTCAAACGAGGAAGGATGGGTTCAGACCTGTGACGAAAATGGCAACTTTGTTGCGGTAGAGTATTATACCGAGCGGTTTGACACGGAAGGAATTGTCGAAATCCGGGTGCCGGTACATAAATAAGCGACATGACAGTATTAATGCCGCTTTTGACGGTGCTGTGTTAAGAAATAACAAACATAAAACAACGATAGGAACATGGTAATATGAAATCGGGGCATGCTAAAATTTTGGAAAGTGCTAAGACCGGTGGGGAGTTTTGCCTTTTCTTAGCTGCCGTAAGCTGAGCCATGCACTTTGTCGATGCAAAGGGGATTTTATCCCCGAAAAACGGAATGAATATCTACCGCGGCTGCACGCACGGATGCATATACTGCGACAGCCGCTCGGAATGTTACGGTTTTACCCACGATTTCGAAGATGTCCAGGTCAAGCGCAACGCGCCCGAGCTGCTTGACGACGCGCTCCGCCGGAAAAGAAGGCCGGCAATGATTGCAACCGGCTCCATGTGCAACCCCTACCAGCCCTGCGAAGCCGAGCTCGGCATTATGCGGCGCTGTCTCGAGATTATTTTGCGCCACCGATTCGGCGTGGCGGTGCATACAAAATCCGACCTCGTACTGCGCGACCTCGACCTGCTATGCGCTATAAACGAGCGCACGCGCTGCGTCGTGCAAATGACGCTGACCACTTATGACGAGGAGCTATGCCGCAAAATTGAGCCCCGCGTTTGCACCACAAAAAAGCGATACGAGGTGCTGAAAACCCTTGCCTCCCATGGCATCCCGACCGTAGTTTGGATGACCCCGGCACTGCCGTTTATAAACGACACCGAGGAAAACTTGCGCGGGCTGCTCCACTACTGCTTTGACGCCGGAGTAGCGGCAATTTTGACGTTCGGATTCTGCGTTACATTGCGGCGCGGCGACCGCGAGTATTTTTATGCCGCGCTGGACAGGCTGTTTCCGGGACTTAAAAAGCGGTACATTGCGACATACGGCAACTCTTATGTTTGCCCGTCGCCTAATTCCGACAAGCTGTATGCTATTTTAAAGCGGGAGTGCGAAGTTCGGGGCATTTTATACAACACCGACGCCGTGTTTCGTTTTATCGGCGAGTTCCCCTCTGTCGACGACGGGCAAATAACGCTGTTTTAAGCCCGCAACTAATACTTGCGGTGCGCTTATGAAACTTTGATGACAACTTTCGGAAGGACTTTATATGCCTATTAAAAAACTGATTCTTTCATCTCTTTTCGCTGCGCTTATTGCGGCCGGCGCATGGATTTCGGTGCCCGCCGCGGTACCGTTTACGCTTCAAACCCTCATGGTCTTCCTTGCCTTAGGCCTTCTTGGCGGCAAATACGGCACCGCCTCTGTCGCCGTCTATATAGCGCTCGGCGCGGTCGGTCTGCCGGTATTTTCCGGGTTCCGATCAGGGATCGGCGCACTGCTCGGCAGCACCGGCGGATATATCGTCGGATTTTTTGGCGCCGCACTTTTATACTGGCTGATAACCCACTTTTTTGGCCGGAAAATCTATGTAATCTCGATTGCCATGGCAGCCGGCATGCTGCTCTGCTATACAATCGGAACGGCGTGGTTTACGGTTGTCTACTCCGCCTCTGCCGAGCCTGTTTCGGTTTTCACAGTGCTATCATGGTGTGTTTTCCCTTTTATAGTTCCTGACGCACTCAAAATCGCGCTTGCAGTATTTTTAACGAAAAAAATACAAAAGCATGTAAAACTGTTTAAAGATTAACGCGCCGCCCGAGTGGCGGCGCGTTAATTGTTTTTCAGGGGTGCCCGGCAAATTTGTGTCGCCCTGCACCGCCAAAGTAGCGGTGCTTTTTTATCTGTATTCAAACAAGACCTCGTATAGTTCTGCATCGGTTGCTCCGAGCACAGAGGACTCAAGAATTTGTGCTGTCGAATCGCCTTGAGCGTGATTTTGCACAAGTGTGGCGGCCGACAACTCGATAAACTGAATTGCATTTTGCGCGCCGGATTCGCATACCGCCACGTTATGCTTTTTCAGTTCCGCAATTAGCGATTTTACTATCGAGCGTTTGTCTTTAAGTGATCTGCACCACGGTGCGCGCAGCCTGAAGGTGACGAAAAGTACTTTCATGCAGGTTTTTTGTCTGTCAGCATTCGATAACTTTTATATAAAATGTCCTTGTTCTTGGCCCGTCAAATTCACAAAAGTAAGTGTCCTGCCACACACCGAGCAGCGGTCTTCCATTTGCAATCGGAACAACAGCAGAGCTGCCCACCGCACTCGCCTTCAGATGTGCGGCCGAATTGCCCTCGTCGTGCCTGAAGGCCGGCAGGCGCGGGAAAGCATTTGCCAGCCCCAAAAGTATGTCCTGCACGACATGCGGGTCGCTGTTTTCGTTAATCGTGATCCCTGCGGTTGTATGCGGACAGTATACAACGCAAATGCCGTCCGTAACTTTGCTCTGCGCTATTGCCTCCTTAACCTGCTTTGTTATGCTTATCATAGCCTCGGCAGGCGTTTCGAGTTTATGTTCGAATATCATCGTCCTGAAATCCTCCGAAACTTTTTACGGATTATACCACAAGCGAGCGTATAATTCAATAATAATTATGTTAATATAAGGCATTTGTTTCACAATAAGTAAAATAGGACAGGCAAATGCCTGTCCATAGCTTGTAATATTCTGTTCAGCTCTCAAGCTGTTTACCGAGAAAGTTTGCGGCGGTCTGAATAAGCTTTATCTCGGTTTCCTTGTTGCGGGACGTGTCGTTCTCTGTTTCCATAGGCGCCAGCGAAACGACGCATCCTATAACGTCTCCTTCGGTAATAATAGGCATCGCGCAAGATATATAATATGACGTGGAGTCTTCGACGGCAACTTGCGCGCGCTCGCCAGGGGTATGGACATACAGCGTACGCGCTTCGGTTATGGCCTCAAGATCGGACGATACGCGACGGTCGGCAAACTCTTTCTTTGGTACACCGGCGCATGCGACGATGCTGTCACGGTCGGCTATCAGCACAGACAGCTCGCATGTTTTATACAGTGTATCGGCATACTGCGATGCAAAAGTTGTAAGTTCGCCGATGGGCGAATATTTTTTGAAAATAACTTCACCTTCGCGGTCTGTATATATCTCAAGCGGATCACCGTCGCGTATTCTCATGGTACGACGAATTTCTTTGGGTATTACGACGCGCCCCAGATCATCTATCCTTCTGACAATTCCGGTTGCTTTCATTATATTTTCCCCTCTGTGTGAAACATTAACCGACGGAAACATAAAGCATTCCCGCCGATAGTAGTTTTTACATTATTGAGTAGTTTTATACCGCCTGCGGATGAGATAACTGTAAATTGTGCAAAAGGTAAAAACATTAGTATAGCGAATAAAACAATTAAGAAGTATTGACATGTTTGGGGCTGCGTGATAGTATAATTTTGTAAATTATAGCCTAACGGGAGGACGCTCCATGAAAGCCCAAAAATTTATCGCAATGCTGCTTGTCTTGTCATTTTTGGCTGCGCTTTTTGGCTGCGCCGACAAAGCGAGCGGAGGCGGCGACAAATCCGCTTCTACTACAGAAAATATACCCGAAGAAACGACCGGTTATACGCTCGATCTTCCCGAAACTAACATGGACGGTAAAATATTCACGTTTCTTACCACAAACTGGCCCGGCGAAGATATTTGGACAATGAACGAAATAACAATCGAGGAACAGGACGGCAGCGCGGTAAACGACGCGATGTATCTGCGTAATGTAAACGTGCAAAGCCGGTTTAACTGCACCATAGGTGAGCGCAACATTCCTTCTTTTATAGATGCGGTAAACGAGCTGTATAAGTCTATCCAGGCCGGCGACAACGCCTATGACATTTTCATCCCGCGCATGCAGGCGCTTACCACGCTGATTGTCAAGGACATGATAATCGACCTTAAAAAGCTCGGCTATATAGATTTTACGAAGCCGTGGTGGGACGCGAGAGCTGTCGAAGACCTGGCGCTTGCAGGCAAGAATTTCGGCGCAAACAGCTATATGACCACAATGGACAAAGGTGCGATTTCGACTTTTGTATTCAACAAGGAGCTGATGAAGGACTACAATATAACTCCGCCGTATGACTATATTCTTGAAGGCTCTTGGACGATAAATAAAATGGCTGAGCAAATCAAGGCTGTCTCAAGCGACCTCGACGGCAACGGCCAGATGAACGAAAACGACCTTTACGGCCTCCTTTATCAGCGCGACACACTTCACGACCTGCTGATTGCCTCGGGAGAATCGGTCGCAAAGAAAGACGCACAAGACCTGCCCTATGTGTCGCTTAACACCGACAGTGCAATCTCCAAAATCCAGCACATGTTCACGATTCTTTACGATACCTCCACTTGTTTTAATGTGATGACACTTCCCGGCGACTTCAACGTAGGCATGAACAACATGTTCCAAAACAACCAGGGCCTTTACATGTGGATCCGCATGGTCAACATAGTTCCTCTGCGCACCATGGAGGCCGATTTCGGTATTGCGGTAGTGCCAAAATTTGACGATTCTCAGAAAGAATATTACAGCACCGTCAATCCCTACACCGGCATTTTCATCTGCGTGCCCATTACCAACCCCGACACCGACTATACCGGCATGTTTCTTGAAGCCATGGCTTATGAGGGCTATGTCAATGTTCGTCCCGCCTATTATGACACACTGCTCACCGGCATAATAGCCCGCGACAACGAGTCGTCGCAAATGCTCGACATACTGTTTGCCAACCGCCGGTATGACCTTGGGCTTATCCTCGACATGGGCGACCTGCGCAGCTTTATCTACATGGTAATGACCTATGACACCAACATTGTTTCATACGTTGAAAAGCGGCTTAGACTTGCAAATAAGGATATTGAAAAGCTCACCCAAGCGCTCCTTGAAAATTCCGATTAACAAAACCGCCCCCCGCATATATTGTTGCGGGGGCGGTACTTTCTGCATACATTACAAAAACCTTATAAGGGTTGACATTTTAATAAATGTATGATATGATGATTTTATAATTAAATAAAGAACCGTCGATGCTATGCATGGAAGGGCTTTAGACTATTCTACTGAAAGGTTAGCGATATGAAGAAAGCCGCTTCCGTTTTTTTGCGCGCTGAAATAACGAGAGAAGATATAGAAAATATAATAGACTGGCTTGAAAATGAAGCTGTCACGCAATATCTCGAGGACGGACTCGATACCGTCGATATGCTGCGCGGGATGACCGAATACGTACCGGAACACCTTTATACAATAATGCTCAATGACAATGGCATGTTTTATATAATTGACGGCACCATCGATGAAGACGAGGAGCCGATTCCCGTAGGATTTCTGCGGCTTGATGAATACGAACACAACAGATACGAGCTTGTCTTCGCCGTAGGGCGTGAGGATATGTGGGGAAACGGACTTGGTAAAGCCGCAGTTCGCGATGCGCTTTCGATAGCTTTTTTCGAGCTGAGAGCGGACAATGTGCGCGCACTTGTCCGACGCGAAAATATACGCTCGGCCCGCGTGCTAACCGGCAGCGGCTTTCTGCCGGATTGTAGCGGCGACAGACATATGGAGTATTCGCTTACTTTAAAAGACTATCTCAAACATCTTCAAAAACTCCAAGCGATGTAAAACTCTTTTTTAGGCGGTGATTTGCGCGGTGACGTTACACTCACCGATTTCGCTAATTCGTAAGCTTTTTTCAATACTATATCCGCCGCGCTGTCTTTGCTGCGGCAAGCTTTTGCCCGGCGAGTCTCCACTCTGCCCCGCCTGCTCAGAAACCTGGGGCGGCGAGCGGAAAAAAGCGGCATCTCCCCGCGCAGACGGCGTGCTGTATCTTGCCCCGTATACGAAAAGCCGCAGCGTTACCAGAAGGCTTGTGCTGCGTGCAAAAAATTCAAACGAGCGCAGACTTTATTTATTTCTTGCAGGAGAGCTTGCAAAGCTGCTTTCGCAGCGCAGCATCTCGGCGGATTTTGTCGCCGGCGTGCCACGCTCACCCTCGGTCGTTCGCAATACCGGTGTCGACCAGTCGAGCCTGCTTGCACGCGCACTTGCAAAAACCGCCGGCTCCCGATATATCAATGCTCTCAAGCGCCGGCGTAAAGCCCGGGTGCAAAAGATGCTTGACGCCGCCCGTCGCGCCGATAATGCCGCATTGGCATACAGGCTCGCCCGCAAAGCGGGAAAACATCTGGCAGGACGCACTGTTGTCCTTGTCGACGATGTTGCAACAACCGGCTCCACATTTTCAGCCTGCGAGAAGCTGCTTTACCACGCGGGTGCGGCGCGCGTATTTAAAGTTGCGGTCGCAGCAACCGAGCGTACGGTATACAAAAATTAAGCGGTGTTTTGCACCGGTGGCTTGACGGCATTTTTCGTTTAAGCACAAAACAGGGTCGGGTTTTTCCCGGCCCTTTATTGTTGCTTTTTGCCGGACTGCATTTTTCGCTGGTGGATTTCGGTCATTTAGCATATCCCAATTATACAGAGTGGTTTTGCGGTATAAAGCTCGGCTATATTTATCATATTAAGGTTGGATTCTGTCCAAAGAAAAATAATTTATCATTGGAGCACCAAGCTGTCATATACGCTGCCGTCCGAAAGCCTTTTCCACTCAAAGCACCTGCCCTCGAGTGTCATGTAGGAAAAGTCGCTGCCCTCTTTCGGTATCGAAAGCGAGCCGGGGTTGAGCAGCCAAACTCCGCATATGTTTTCTTTTGCGGGTATGTGCGTGTGACCATAGAACACGACATCACAGCCACTGAAATCAGCCTTGTCAAGATGGTGGCCGTGCGTCGCAAGTATGGTCAGTCCGCTTATATCAAATCGCTTTTCGGCGGTGAGCACATCAAACTCAAGCACCATGCCGTCCACTTCGGCATCGCAGTTTCCGCGCACGCTGTCTATACGCTCAAACCGGCTGTTGAGCATCTCGATGACGCGCTTTGGCTCATATCCGGGCGGAAGGTCGTTGCGAGGGCCATGGTAAAGAATATCGCCGAGCAAAAGCAGTCGCTCCGCGCCCTCCGAATCCCATCGCATTATAAGCTCTTCACAGCGTTTTGCATCGCCGTGAAGGTCGGAAGCAATAAGAATTTTCATTTCAAATTATCCTTTGATTGTTATGGCAAGTTGTGTTATAATACTGATACAGAATCTGCATGGCTATATTATACCATGCTCTGCTGCCTGATGAGTGAAAACTCTTTTAATTTTCCGCAAAACGTATTAGCTGGTGCAATATTGAGGAATATTAAACATATCAAGCTAAATGAGGCAATAGATAATGAAAAACAGCGGCAAGAAAATAACAATTGCATTTTTTGATACAAAACCCTATGACCGCGAGCGGTTTGACTTGATCGCACCCGAGTATGGATTCCGGCTCAAATATATCGAAAGCAAGCTCGGCCCTGAAAGTGCGGTTATTGCCGAGGGCTGTGACGGTGTCATTGCGTTTGTAAACGACACAGCCGATGCGGAAACCATTGACAAGCTTTATGACATGGGCATACGTGTGCTTGCTTTACGCTGCTCAGGTTATAACAACGTCGATTTTAAAGCTGCATACGGGAAAATTCATGTTCTGCACGTGCCCGGTTACTCGCCTTATGCCGTTGCCGAGCATACGATGGCACTTCTGCT
>DGDL01000074.1 GCA_002385415.1 Clostridiales bacterium UBA3953 | reverse complement strand
AGATGTGTATAAGAGACAGGCACTGAAGACCATCAAGCTAAACGCACGCATCAAAAGCGACAGAGTTATCCCCAACATTTTCTATCCGTACGAGGGCACACAGCTTTACGAAATCTCGAAAGAGGCGGGATTTATACCCGAAGGCGACTACACGAAGCGGCGAGTCCCGCTCGTGCAGCCGCAGTTCCCGGAGGAGCAGGTGCTGTTTATCGAGGCATACTTTATGTTCTTTGTCAAACGCTACAGGCGGGCGTTTGCGCTGCCGCCGGCTATAGGCAAACCGTATGAACGGTTCCTTGACAAATGCGTGACGGGCAAATATGTCCCCTACAAGTTTCTTGTAAAGCTGCACGACGGTTATGCTGCCGTCCGCAACCGGGTGAAAAACCTGCTTATCAACCGCCTGCCAAAGCTGTATGTGCTGCTTAGAAAAATCAGGCATTATAAGCGGGCCGAAAATAAGGCAGAGGCATAAGATGAAGAAAAAGAAACATTTATACTCAATCAATCTCGAGATTTGCATTTCCTGCGGCACCTGCGACGTTGAGTGCCCGCATGGCGCTATACTGATAAGCGGCGAAGGCAAATTTTCCATAAACTATGAAAAATGCATCTCTTGCGGCATCTGCTATCGCGACTGCCCCGTCGATGCCGTCGAAAAGCGCGAGGGCTAAACCATGCAGTGCGCAGCCGGCGCCGGCAACAGCACACAAGCTGAAAAATTTGCTGGTTTTTAAAAAGGCATTGACAAAAAGCAGAGTATAGTATAAAATATAAACGAGCGGCATAATAAGAGTACATCCGCATATTAACTTATATCGAATACAGCGGCGCACGCCCGCGGACGCGCGCCCACAACACGGAGGGCCTCTTATGGCAGACGAGCTTTTTGACGGTGAGATCCTCACGCTCACAGATGAAGAGGG
The DNA here is from genome assembly GCA_002385415.1 of Clostridiales bacterium UBA3953. Taxonomy (GTDB): domain Bacteria; phylum Bacillota; class Clostridia; order Oscillospirales; family CAG-272; genus DTU078. The sequence continues at coordinate 27,389 of DGDL01000074.1, read as the reverse complement.
CAACGAAAATCAGTTCGAGGTGATTGGCAGCCGCGAACTGGACGGCATAACCTACATGGCATTGATTCCCTTCGACGATAAGGGCGATGACCGCGAGGAAGTCGAGTATGTAATCCTTAAAATGGATTATGACGAAGACGGTGAGGAAGTGCTCGTCACCATCGACGATGACGACGAGTTCGACCGCATTGCCGATATTTTCGACGAAGAGTTGTTCGGGGAAATAGATTACGACGACTTTGACCCCGACGATTTAGACGAGGATTTCGACGAGTAATAACCCGAGTGGAATAATCCGACAGGTGTCGGTGACAATAATCAGCGAAACAGCGCATATAATAATGCGTAAACAATAGAGACGATAAACGGCATCGGCCTCCCGCGATGCGGGAGCGCGCAGATGCGTGGAACCTGCCTGGTACGTGAAGCCGGTAATTAAACCCGCAAAATTTCAGTGGAGCCCGGACTTCTGCGCCGGGTATGCAGACCTCCTCCCCCGCCCTGCATTGCACGGCGGTACGGAGACGTTGGGAGCACGAAAGCGCAGAGAGGGCACCAACCTTGCGAGAGCAGGGTTCTTTAATTCCCGGTCGCATCTTCGGATGCGTGGCACGGCCCGGTGGGGTAAATGATGCATTTCAACCCATCGTTTTGAATGGGATTGTTGCTGCTCAAAGCGACGGGATAACCGCTGCGCCGGTTATCCCGTCCAGTTTTTAAGGAAAACCGCAATATCAAAAATAAAATATAAAGAGGGTGTGAAAATGGCGCACAAGAAAATCGTTCTGTTTGACGGGACAAGTCTCGACGGCTGGTATTCGAAACGTGACGGAGGACCCGCCAAGTGGACGCTTGAAGACGGCATTATGACGGTCGGTCGCGGTGACATTGTAACGCGATACGAGTTTGGCGACGCACACATCCATCTGGAGTTCCGCGAGCCCGATATGCCCGACCACCACGGCCAGGGCAAGGGCAACAGCGGTGTATATGTCCACGGCTGCTATGAGATTCAGGTTCTCGACTCCTATGGCGTTGAAAAACCCACCGATGGCGATTGCGCTGCCATTTACGGCATGCATGCACCGCTGACAAACGCGTGCCTGCCGCCGCTGGAGTGGCAGACCTATGACATCTATTTCCGTGCGCCTCGGTTCGAGGGAGATAAAATGGTCGAGTGCGCCCGCATGACGATGCTGCATAACGGAATTGTGGTACATAACAACATTTTGCTGCCGCGCGCAACGCCCGGCGGTGTGTTCGAACACCCGGTAGCACGCGGTCCGCTGCTGCTCCAAGACCACGGCTGCCCTGTTTCCTATCGCAACATTTACATCGAAGAGCTGTAAAAATTTATTGGCGCGAAACTTTTTTGAAAACGGTTTCCATACCCTTCAAAACTTTTTGGCACGGTGCAGGCTGCACCGTGCCTTTTGTTTTATCCGCAGGAGAACCGTATCCGTATCCTTTGTGGTCGCAGGGAAACGCGTCGGGGGCGTCTGACGCCCCCGACAACTGATATATATTGTGATATTTAAACTGTCGACTTCAAATAGTGCCATGCCGCTGTGCCCTTCGCCGGTTACCGCCGCACAACCTCGCTAATATAAGCGTTGCATTTTTTGAGTGGAAAGCGGGAGAGCTATCCACAAAGCCGCATCTCCGGCAGCTGCCGAAGGTTCGCTGCGCACTAATAAGACTGCGCATCACCACGACGAGTTTTCGATGTGCCTGTCTATCCAGTCGGCGCGCTCGATTATAAAGCGCTTCATCGCGGCTATCTCTTCCTCGTGGGTACTGCGGTAGTTTTTGCCCATCAGGTTAGGCCAAACATAAGTCCTGCCGTCCCACTGTTCCGGCCAGCGCTCAAGCGAACGCTGCAGCGCGTTGCCGAGCATCCCCACATGCTCGTCAATATATTTCAGCAGGTTTTCGTCCTTTAGGATATTCTGACGCAACTGTTGCCAAATCTCTATATAGCGCTGATGGAAATACGGGTCGCGGAGCAGATGTCGCGACAGCGCCATGCTGGTCACATACCATCCGTGCGGATTGGCGCCGTCGGCATAGTCTGCGTTGCCCAGCGACAGGTCATAGTCCCACGCCGGGCCGGCGTACAGCTTGCCGCCGCGCGGCTTGTAGAAGTAGGTCGAGAACACAAACCCGTCCACATCGCGCAAAAGCTCTGTAACGGCAATATGCTTTACCGTCGAGTCCACGTCAAGATACTTTCGATAGCCCGTCTCAGGGTCGGTGAAGTGCTCGGAATGCAGCGCGCGCGTGAAATCCATTACATAATCGGTTATATACTGCCGCTGCGCCGACGTTATATTCTTGTTGCTCGGGTAAACAAGCACAAATTCACCGAAATCGGTGCTCCAGTGATAGTCGCCGTCCTTAAACTTGTCAATCGCGACAATATATCCTCCCGTCAGCGCCTCGCCCGAGTTGTCTTCAGGCGTCAACTTGTGGATGTTGACGCGGTTTTCGTCGGGCTTAATCTTTTCGATAAGCGTATATACGCCCTGATAGTTGAGCGGGTTATTCGGGTTGTCGGTCGAGTTTACATATACCTCACAGTACCTGGCGCGCGGCGCATAATCACACACCAAACCGAAAATATAGTATGCAAGCCCGTTTCGGATAAGCGACTTGTCGGCATAAGAGCCGTTTAATACCCAGTCGTTTTCGGCCGGCATGCCCAGCAGCGGGAGGTTGTTGTTTGAGCCGTTATAGGTAACCGTATGCACCGCAAACTGTTTTTTCGGAAACCCGAGCGACGACTGGCCGCGCCATCGCACCTCGGCTTCGGTGACAATCGTCGGCTTGTCGGTATGCTTGTTTGTCTTGCCCGAATCATAGACATACATCGTCACGCGGGTGTATCTATCCGAAAGCTGCTGGCCGTGTGTGTCTATCACAATCACCGGGATGTCCGACTCCTCGCCGATGTAGGTCGGCGCGCTCGGGTCGGTTACCGAAAGTGTGAACGTGCGGCTTGCCACACCGCCGCATACCGCGACAAAGTGGTATCTGCCCGCAGCCTCGGGCGTGAACTTGCCGTCTTTTAGCTCGGTCAGCGTAGTGTAGTCGTTTTCTATCTTAAATAATGTGCAGTCCTCTATTTTGCCTGTTATCTGCCTGCCCTGCTCGTCTGCGAGCGTCGCGGTGAAATGCACGGTCTGTCCGATGCTCGCGTGGTTTGCCGCGGCGCCGAGCGCCAGTTTGGCGTCGGGCGGCGTGCTCTCGGTCGCCAGAATCACAAACGGATTGGAGCGCACATTCTGCACGACCGAATGCAATACATACATCCCCGGCTCGGCAGGCGAAAACACCCGACCGTCAAGCTCCTCGCCGTTTACATAGACCTTGCCCTGTCGTGACGACCTGGCACCGTTTGACTTATATGCGTTTGTAACGGTATTGACCCGTCCCCCAACTGCGACGGTCGTCTCGGCGGCATACAGCGCCACGCGCGCGACGTCGGAGTCGAACACCTGTACCTCTATAACATTGCTGCGGATGTCGTTGCAATAGGCATAAAGGTTATAGAAACCGGGCACGTTTGTGAAAAACACCGGCGACTCGAGCGGTTTGCCTTGAGCAAAATACTCAAATTCAACGCCATCGATGACATTGCCGTCCGCATCGGACGCCACCGCCGTTATATATATCGCCTCCGCCCCGCTCGACGGGATTTTCTCCTTGTCGACGGTGATTTTTACCTCGGCGACCAGCTCTTCGGGGTTCGCCACGGTGACCTCGGCTGGCTCCGTTTCGGACGACGGGCCTTGCCCGGAAGTGCATGCATGACTCACAAAGGACAGCGCGGCAAGCAAAAGCAATGCTGCGCGTTTGATTTTACCCTTATTTATGTTTCTCATTGGAACTCCAGGCGGCAGTAATTGATTTGTTTTCTAAATATTTAAATACTATATATCATTTCTGCATATTATATATCATTTCTGCGGTAATTGCAACAACAAAACGCTACAATTGCAGTCACGAAATTTATAATTTTCAATAAATCTCGGGCGGTTAATAAATAATTAACCCGCACTTTTCCCCGCTGTCATTGACTTTCGGGCACACTCACATTATAATAGGCAGTGTAATATTGGATTTTTCGGGAGAAAGTGAAAGTGAAGTTTGCGGTTGACAGGCTCGAGGGCGATTTTGCCGTCTGTGTTGCCGACACCGGAGAGGGGCGGGAGTTTGTTTTCTCGCTTCCGGCACAGCTTTTTCCCGCGCCGCCGCGCGAGGGCGACATTTACGTGCTGACGCTTGAGCATGACCCCACCTGTCGCGACCGGCGTGTAGAGCGAGTTAAGAATAGGCTGAGCAGTTTGTTTGATAAAGATAAATCAGGTAAATCAGAAAAAGGAGAAGAAAAACATGAAGACTAAAGCGGTGCGCCTTTACGGCGTAAACGACCTTCGTCTGGAAGAGTTCGAGCTTCCGCCGATAAAAGACGACGAGATACTGGCGCACATTGTCTCCGACAGCGTGTGCATGTCCTCACATAAGGCAGCCATTCAGGGGCCTGCACACAAGCGTGTCCCAAATGATGTGGCAGAAAACCCCATCATAATCGGACATGAGTTTTGCGGTGAGCTTATTGAGGTCGGAGCAAAATGGAAAGACCAGTTCAAGCCCGGAGATAAATTTACCATACAGCCGGCACTCAACTATAAAGGCTCGCTCGATGCGCCCGGCTACTCATACAAGTACATCGGCGGCGACGCAACCTATGTGATTATCCCAAATGAAGTCATGGAGATGGGCTGCTTGCTCAAATACACCGGTGACGCGTATTTCTACGGTTCGCTTGCCGAGCCGGTATCCTGCGTTGTCGGCGCGTTCCGCGCCCAGTATCACACCAAGAGCGGCAGCTATGTGCACGAGATGGGCATCGTGCCCGGCGGCTGCACAGCCATCCTTGCGGGCGCCGGCCCGATGGGTCTGGGCGCGATTGACTATGCCCTGCATTGCGACCGCAAGCCGCGCCTGCTGGTTGTCACCGACATTGACGAGGCGCGCCTCCAGAGAGCCGCCGAGATTCTCTCGCCCGAGTCGGCGGCCGAGATAGGCGTCGAGCTGCATTATGTGAACACCGGCAAGATAGACGACCCGGTCGCATACCTCAAGAGCCTGACCGGCGGCGAGGGCTACAACGACGTGTTCGTGTTTGCGCCCGTCCGTCCGGTTGTTGAGATGGGGGACAAGCTGCTCGCCCGCGACGGCTGTCTCAACTTCTTCGCCGGCCCGACCAACCCTGATTTCACAGCCGAGCTTAATTTCTACAACGTCCATTATGCCTCCACACACATCGTCGGCACCAGCGGGGGCAATACCGACGACATGATCGAGTCGCTTGAGATGATGAGCGCGGGCAAAATCAACCCCGCCGCAATGATAACGCATATCGGCGGGCTTGACAGCGTGGCAGATACGATTATAAATCTGCCCAACATCAAGGGCGGCAAAAAGCTTATATACACAAACAAATCGATGCCGCTCGTGGCTATCGAGGACTTTGAAAAGCTCGGCCAGACCGATAAATTCTACGCGGAACTTGCCGAAATTATGAAGCGCAGCAACAACCTGTGGTGCGCCGAAGCCGAGCGCTATGTGCTCGAGAACGCAAAAGACATCTAATAACAGCCAATAAACAGCCCGGGGACAACCTCCGGGCTGTAAACGCTGTCAGAAGATATAACGAAAGGGTGTATCGATATGAACGACTTTGTTTTGTCCGACCGGCTGGAGGCGCTGGCAGCGATGTCGCAAAAATACGGCGGCAACCCGGACTTCGTGCTTGCCGGTGGCGGCAACACTTCATATAAAACCGACCGGATGCTGTTTGTAAAAGGCTCGGGCACCTCGCTTGCGACTATAAAGCCCGAAGATTTTGTCGTCATGCGGCGCGACAGGCTGGAGGCTATCTGGGACAAGACCTATCCCGAGGACGACGACGCGCGGGAGGCAGCCGTGCTCGCCGATATGATGGCGGCGCGCGCTGATGGCGAGGACCGCAGACCGTCTGTCGAGGCACTGCTGCACAGTCTTTTCCCTCACTCGTATGTGCTGCATGTTCATCCGGCAATTGTCAACGGTTTGACCTGCGGCGCGGACGGCGAGCGGCTTTGCGCACAGCTGTTTCCTGACGCGGTCTGGATACCGGAGGTAAAGCCCGGTTACACGCTTGCCGCGCTGTGCAGAGAGGTTTGCGCCGAATATGAGAAGGCACACGGCAGCTTCCCGAGCCTGATGCTGCTTGAAAACCACGGCGTGTTTTTCGCGGGCGAGACGACCGAGGAGATAGACGCGCTTGTGGAGCGCGTGATGGGAACGCTTGCCGCGCGAGTAACGAGCGAACCCGATTTCACCGAGCTGCGTGAGGATGCCGGCGGGTTCAAGGTATCGGACGCGGTGGCTGTTGCGGTCGAGCTGCGATACAGGTTCAATTTGTGCGTGGTTTTCTCGCGGAGCAAGGCTTTACTCGAGTATGACCCGGCGACAAAACCGCTGACGCCCGACCATATCGTTTACACGCGCGCGTGGCCGCTTGTCACCGGCGCGGGGTCGGTTGCCGAGGCTTATGAAAAGTATGTCTCCGAGCACGGCTGCACGCCGCGGATTGTGATAGTGCCGGGTATGGGCACGTTTGCGTGCGGCAAAAACGCAAAGGAAGCCGATACGGCGCTCGCGCTGTGGCGCGACCAGGTGCGCGCGGCTTATTATGCACGCTTTTTCGGCGGAGTGCGCTCGATGTCGGACGAGATGATTGCATTTATCACGCACTGGGAGGTTGAAAACTACCGCGCGAAAGTGGCCGAAGCGTCGGCATCGCAAAAGCGGTTCGAGGGCAAAGTTGCGGTTGTGACCGGCGCCGCGCAGGGGTTCGGGCGCGGGATAGCCGAAGCACTTGCCGCCGACGGCGCTTATGTGGCGATTGTTGACATAAATTTTGAGGGGGCGCAAAGCACGGCGGCCGAGATTGGCAAAATTTCGCCGGCGCTTGCGGTGCATTGCGATGTAACCGACGAGAAGTCGGTTGCCAAGATGGTCGAAACCGTGGCGCTGCGCTGGGGCGGCATCGACGTTTTTATCAACAATGCGGGTATAGTGCGCGCGGGTTCGCTGGACGAGATGACGCTCCAGAATTTCCGGCTTGTGACCGACGTCAACTATACCGCGTATTTCCTGTGCGCGAAATATGCGTCGGCCGTGATGAAGCTGGCGCACAGCTTCGACCCCGAGCGGTATTTCGACATTATCGAGATTAACTCGAAGTCGGGGCTGACCGGCAGCAACAAGAATTTCGCTTATGCGGGCAGCAAGTTCGGCGGGATAGGGCTGACGCAGAGCTTTGCGCTCGAGCTTGCACCATATAAGATTAAGGTCAACGCGGTTTGTCCGGGCAACTTCCTTGAGGGGCCGCTGTGGACCGATCCTGAGAAGGGACTGCTCGTGCAGTATCTGCGCGCGGGCAAGGTGCCGGGAGCCAAAACTACCGACGATGTGCGTAAGTTCTATGAGGCGAAAGTGCCGCTGGGGCGCGGCTGCCGTATAATCGACGTTGCGCGCGCAATAGCCTATATAATCGAGCAGGAGTACGAGACCGGCCAGGCGCTGCCCGTCACCGGCGGTCAGGAGATGCTAAAGTAGCGCGCCATCCCGTCAATTTCGTGCATTATCTTTAAAGGCCGCAGGGGAATGCGTCGAGCGATAAGCTCACCCAAAACTCCCGCAAACTTAATTTATATGAGGCTTGTGCTGTCGGCAACTGATATTTCTGTGCCGCTGTGACCTGCCTTGACACACCACGGATAACAAAACAACGTACATATCCCAAACATAAAACCCGCCCGTACGGCACGCATGGATATACCGTACGAGCGGGTTTTTTTACTTTCGCACGCGTTCAGCACACACCCTGCCACAGCATGGCGTCTGCTACCTTCAAAAAGCCGGCGATGTTCGCTCCCATGACGAGGTTGCCCTCGTAACCGTACTCTTTCGCCGTATCCGAGATAGTTTTATAAATATTGCGCATAATTGCATGCAGTTTTGCGTCTACCTCATCGAAAGTCCAGGGCAGCCGCTGCGAGTTCTGGGTCATCTCAAGGCCGGAAGTGGCAACGCCGCCGGCGTTTGCGGCTTTAGCCGGCGCAAATAGCACGCCTTTCGACTGGAAAATCTCGACAGCCTCGGGCGTCGAGGGCATGTTCGCACCCTCTGCAACCGCAACAACACCGCCTTGAACCAGCTTTTCCGCGTCTTCGCCGCAAAGCTCGTTCTGTGTGGCACAGGGCAGCGCTATATCGCAGGGGACGCCCCATATACCGCGGCTGCCTTCGGTGTAAACCGCGCCGGATACCCGCTCGGCATATTCTTTGATACGGCCGCGCTCGACTTCCTTTATCAGGCGCACTACATCAAGCTTGATGCCGCTTTCGTCGTAGATAAAGCCGTCCGAATCGGACATGGCAACAACAATCGCGCCAAGCTCGGCGGCCTTTTGCGCCGCGTAGATGGCTACATTGCCCGAGCCTGATATGACAACCTTCTTGCCCTCAAACGACATGCCGTTGTGGCGCAGCATCTCGTCGGTAAGATAGCACAGGCCGTAGCCGGTTGCCTCTTTGCGCGCGAGCGAGCCGCCGGACGAGATACTCTTGCCGGTCAAAACGCCGGTAAACTGGTTGGTGATACGCTTGTACTGGCCGAACATATAGCCGACCTCGCGCGCACCGACGCCTATATCGCCGGCAGGCACGTCGGTATCGGCGCCGATGTGCCTGTATAGCTCGGTCATAAAGCTCTGGCAAAAGCGCATTATCTCGTTGTCGGATTTGCCTTTCGGGTCGAAATCGGCGCCGCCCTTGCCACCGCCCATCGGCAGGCCGGTAAGCGAGTTTTTGAATGTCTGTTCAAACCCGAGAAATTTAAGTATGGATGCGTTTACGGAGGGATGGAACCTGATGCCGCCTTTGTAGGGGCCTATAGCGGAGTTGAACTGGACGCGGTAGCCGCGGTTTACCTGTACGCGCCCGGCGTCGTCAACCCAGCTGACACGGAATGTAACCACGCGCTCGGGCTCGACAATGCGGTCGATGATACCCGCTTTGACAATATCGGGACGGCGCTCGACGACCGGTTCGAGCGATTCGAGCACTTCTTTCACCGCCTGTAGAAACTCCGGTTCGCCCGGATTGCGCTTTTCGACGCTTTTATATACGTCCGAAAGATAGCTGCTGCTAAAAGCCATATTTTGCTCCTTAAATGCAGAAAATTATCGCCAAATCATTATATCATTTAATTTAGTAAAGCGCAATATAATTAATGTGATTTTTTACGTTATGTCAAACAATGTCGGATATTTATAATTTAGTGTGAATAAAAATCCGCCCCACATAATAAAATGTTAAGTAATTACGGCTGATATATTGCCGATTTGTGGAGGAAACATTGGAAAACGCGCGCCGGTATAACAGATGGACCAAATTTATTTTAAACGGTTCAGCACTTGCGGCAACCTCGCTTTTGCTTCGCGGTATCGGAGTGCTCTGGAACTCGTTTTTGACCGCGCGGCTGGGAGCGGCGGGCGTGGGTCTGATTTCACTGACCATGTCCGTTTATATGCTGGCGGTGACATTCGCGACTTCCGCCGTGGGGTTCGCAGCGACTAAGCTGGTAGCGGAGGCACGCGCGCGTGGCGTGCCGGGCGGCGGGCGGGAGATAATGAAAACCTGCATATGCCACGCGCTTGTAACGGGCAGCGTTGCCTGTATGGTGCTGACGCTGGGTGCCGATTACATCGGCGGTGTTTGGCTGGGCGACGTGCGCACGATACCGTCGCTGCGACTGCTTGCCATCAGCCTTCCGCCCATCGCCGTGTCGTCGGCGCTATCCGGCTATTTCACCGCTATCCGCAAGGTTTACAAAAACGCGGCGACCCGGCTGTTGGAGCAGTTTGTCAAGCTGACCGTCACCGCGGCGGCCCTGATGTTTTTTGCGCCGCCGGATGCGGGGCTTGAGTTTATGTGCGCGCTTGTGGTCGGCGGCGCGTCGATTGCGGAGGGGGCTTCGCTGGGTATCAGCGCACTGTTTTACATACTCGACCCTGTCAGGCGCGGTGAGGCAAAAGAGGATTTGCCTCCGCGCGCCGAGCGCAGCAGGAGCAACATTTCCCTGCTGTTGTCGGTGACGGTACCTCTGTCGGTGTCGGCTTATGTACGCTCGGCGCTGATAACGATTGAGCATATACTCGTGCCACGCGGGCTGAAGAAATACGGTGCCGGACACGAGTCGGCGCTGGCCTCGTACGGCGTGCTGCACGGTATGGTGCTTCCGCTGGTGCTGTTGCCGTCGTCGATACTCTATTCGTATGCGTCGCTGCTTGTGACCGAGCTTGCCGAGGCGAAGGCGCAGCACAACTACCCGCTCATTCGCCGGATTATTGTGCGGGCGCTGGCGGCAACGCTGGTCTACGCTTCTGCAACGGCTGTTGTGCTGGTGATCTGGTCGGATTATCTCGGCATGACGCTATACAAGACCGCGGAGGCGGGGGGATTTATACGCGCGATGGCGCCGCTTGTGCCGGTGATGTATCTTGATACGGTTATTGACTGCATACTCAAGGGGCTGGGCGAGCAAGTCTACTCGATGAAGGTGAACATACTCGATTCGGCGGTCAGCGCGCTGCTGGTTTGGCTGCTTGTGCCGGGGTTCGGCATAGCAGGCTATGCGGCGACTATCTATATCGCCGAGCTGCTCAACTTCGCGCTCAGCATCGCGCGTGCCGCCTCCTATGCGCTCGGCGCAAATAAGGTGGCGCCGCAGGAAAAACTGCCTGTGAAAACGAATGCGGCATAAAATGCGGGTAGCTTTCTTCAAAAAAGCTACCCGCACCCCTGTAAAAGCTTCTATATAATTTTCGTTTTGGGCTGTGCAAGAATTTTTTGCTGTGTAAGTTATTCGCCATCCTGCGTCGCATCAACCCCGCCTCGTGGCGCAAATCGCTCAAAACGGCTGCTGCCGATATTTACAAAGCGCTAACAATTTTTCCCCGGCAAAAGGGTATAATCTTACTCGGACGCGCCATTGCCGAGCCACTGGCGAACAAGCTCCACAATCCGAAACTTCAGCTTATATCGCGGCGTCTCTGCCTCGGTCAGCAGCTTTATCTGATAGGGCGAAAAGCCAACCTCTTTCAGTTGCTCGGTATATTTTTCGGCGCTCGAGGTGCAAAGCGGCGGGAAAAACACACACCACCAGTTTTGCCCGCTCGCCTCCCCGAGCAGCACGCGCAGCGACAGATATGTGCCCTCCGGCAGATAGAACCCTTCATAGTCGCGGCGCGGGTAAAACTCGCGGCCGAGCGTCACCTTCGCGCCATAGCCAAACCCGCTTTCGGCAAGCACGTGCTCCGCGGCCGCCTCCAGTTTGTCCAAATTAGCCTCGACTTTGGTCTGCGCTTCCGCTTCGCTTTTGCAGCCGGAAAGAAGCTGCTCGGCTTCGCCCAATATCGCGTCGCGCACCTTGAGCTTGACGGCCTGATCTTCGGCCGAATCCGAGTTTGCAACCACATGCAGGCGTATAACACGGTCGAAAATCGCCTGCTCACTGCGGACAGGCAGTGCCGCAATCAGCGCGGCAGCAAAAAGCGCAATAATCGGTATAAGTAATTTAAAGGAAACGTCCCTTTTTTCGCGCGTCATTCTGTATGCACCCCGTAAAAATTGTTTTTACGGTTTATTTTCTGTCATTTCATGGCATTTTATTCATTGGAGACCAAACTTTTATGGAGAAAATAGAAATACGCGGCGTTGTTTTCGACAGCGTCAGCATGGCAGAGGCGACAAAGCGCTGCAAAGATTGGCTGACCGAACCCGACCGCACGACCCCGGCGGTCATTCACACGCCCAACGCCGAAATTGTCCAGCTTTGCATCGAGCAGCCCGAAATACGCAGGCTTGTCAACTCCGCAGACCTTATCGTGCCCGACGGCAGCGGGGTTATTTTAGCCTCCAAAATACTCGGCAAGCCGCTGAAAAAAGGCAAGGTCGCGGGCGTCGAGTTGTCGGAACGCATCGTCGAGCTGTGTGCCGAACTGGGGCTCGGTGTGTTCATACTCGGCGGCCGGCCAGGCGTTCCTGAAGCGGCGGCGGACAGGCTCCGCGAAAAGTATCCCGGCCTGATAATCTCGGGCGTGCGCAACGGCTACTTTGATGACGACGCCGATGTCATAGACGAGATCAACCGCAGCGGCGCCGCGTTTCTCATCGTCTGCCTCGGCGTGCCTAAACAGGAGAAATGGATAGCCGCCCACAAGCGCGAGCTTCGAGTAAAGCTGACCGGCGGCTTCGGCGGCAGCGTCGACATTTTCGCGGGCACCGCAAAACGCGCGCCGAAAATATTTATAAAGCTCGGGCTCGAGTGGTTTTACAGGCTGTGCCGCGAGCCGAAACGCATCGGGCGCATGATGAAACTGCCAAAGTTTGTTTTCGGCACGATAGCCGTGCGCCTGCGCGGCGGGCACAAGTCCGCAAAGTAATATTTGCAGCAGTCACATATCGAGCCTTTTGGCGCATATTTGTGCCGCGGGACTTGCGGATACGGTGCCGGCACGACAAAAACAGCGTCAAGATGCCGGAATTTGCCAAGATTATGTCCTTTCGGTTTAGCGAAATTTACAGAAAATATTGACAAAGACCCAGCATTATGCTATATTACGGTTGCAATTATTTGCGGAGGTAAATGATATGAAATACGTTTGCACTATATGCGGTTATGTTTACGACGAAGAGAAGGGCGAACCCGATTCCGGTATCCAGCCCGGCACCAAGTGGGACGACGTGTCCGAAGATTTTGTTTGCCCCGTTTGTGGAGCACCCAAAGATGCATTTGAAAAATCCGACGAATAAGGGATGATAAAATTGAAGTATCCAAATCAAGCTATCGAAAACATAATGACCCGGCGCAGCGTCCGTTCGTTTACCGACCAGCCTGTTGCGCGCGAAGACCTTGAGCTTCTCGCACGCGCGGCATGCTTTGCACCGAGCGCAAACAACTCTCAGGTCTGGCAGTTTACGGTTGTTGCGGACCGCGAAAAGATAGCGGAGCTTGCCGCCGCGGTGGCCGGCGCGCTCGGACGCGGAAGCGACTATAACTTCTATAATCCCAGCGCTTTCATAATCAGCTCGGCACCGCGTATATATCGGCTGGGCCGCGAGGACTGCGCCTGCGCGCTTCAAAACATCTTTCTTGCCGCACATTCGCTCGGGATCGGCTCGGTTTGGATTAACCAGCTCAGCCTGACGTGCGACCACGAGAGCGTCAGGCCCGTTCTGGACAAGCTGGGCGTGCCCGCTGACCATGTTGTATACGGCTGTGCGGCGCTCGGATACCCCGAAAGCGGCAATTCGGGCGGCGATGCCGAGAAAAACCTCTCTGTCATTCACTTTGCAGACTAAACGCAGTCGGAAAATACCTGCGGCAGCATAAATTTCTGCTTAATCTGCGTCATGACATAAAAGCAAAAGCGCCGACCCCGGCATGCTCACCGTACAGCGGTAAAGCGAGTACCGGGGTCGGCGCACTGTTGTCGGCACATGTAAATCGGTACTGCAGACCGCATGCCGGGCGGTTTTTTTGCGGCACGAATACTCGGCGCGCCTCATATACTATTTTATGAACGCATACGGCACCACTGCGAGCAATGCGGATCTTTACAATTGAGGTGATAGCTGAAGTGCAAAACGGAATGAGAAACGACAGAGGACCCCGATCCTCCGGCTATATACCGTTTGACGGCGGGCCGTCCCCGTATGTCGTACCGATAAGAAGCGAGGTACTGCGCAACGACAATTTCCGTGCCACGGTCTGGACAGGCGAGAACCTGCAGGCAACCGTTATGAGCATCCCGCCCGGCAGCGACGTCGGGCTTGAGCTGCATCCCGACGTTGACCAGTTCTTTTACATATTGCTCGGCCGCGGAAACGTTATGATGGGCGAAGCGATGGATAACCTGACCTTTGAATCGCCGCTTATCGCCGGCGACGCGGTCTTTGTCCCGGCAGGGACATGGCACAATGTCGTCAACATCGGGCGCACGCCGCTGAAATTCTTGACCATATACGCCCCGCCCGAACACCCGCCCGGAACAGTCCACACCACAAAAGCCGAAGCCGAGGAGGCGGAAGGAGCCAGGTAAGAGCTTTCGCCGCACAAAATACGGCCCCGAAACCTCCTAAAACGGCAGGGAGCGTGCTGCTCGCACGCTCCTTTTTGTTTGGGGCGGCTTGTGGTGCCGCGAGGACGAAGCAGTCAAACGCCACACATTTTTGTGCACTAACGCGAGCCGCCACCCCTATCCCGCCGGCGTGTGGTGGTACGATACCGAGGGCCGCTCTGCGGTCTTCCGACATGCTGCTATGTGGTGCGCTACCGAGGCAAATTTAGAGGCTTTGCCACATACCTGTGTGCGGCGGTACGATGCAAAAGAGGAGGGTACTCTTTCGCTCCGAAGCATTTCCACACCCACGCATGCAGTGACGCACAAAAGGCATGAGCTTTCATACCGTCGGCGCACCTGTGCCGGCGCGGTTTGGACAAGCCGCGGGTGGCTTTATCCGGCCGGCGAAAAAGCTCATTTTTCGGCACCCGGGGCTTAATCCGCTCTTGATTTATCGCCTGTAATGTGTTATACTTGCTAAAGCTAATGTTTTCTTACGATGTGGAGGCGCTATGCCCGATGAAAACAGCACGCGCCCCATGCGCCGGGCATTGATTTTGCCCACTCGAAAAGCACCGGGCACAGCCGGCCGCACAGGGGCGGTCCGGGCAACACTTGAGCAGAAATTCAAAATCGGGCGCGGGGTTTTGGAATGGCTGCTCTTTGCGCTGCTTTCGGTCGCAAGGTTTGCCGCGTCGGGCCTTGTGTATTACCCGCAGCTTGACGATTATATTCAATATTATAAATATACGGCGCTTTGCACTCCTGCAGAGGCTGTCATTAAATACGGCATGCTCGCCGCGCGGCCGCTTTCAAACGCAGCCGACGTGTTTGTGTGGGCAAAATTTTGGCCCTGCCTTTTCGCGGCGGTTGTGATTATATCGCTGCTTTACGCCGCGTCGGCAATTATGTTTCGACGTGTTTTCGCCGCTCTTTTCCCTTCCCTGTTTGAAGGCGGAGGCACGGCGTTTTTGCTGTTGTATCTGCTTTTGCCGCTCAACATCGAGGGCACATACTGGCTTTCGGCCTCAACGAGGGTGGTGTGCGGGCTTTTCTGGACATCGCTTTCGGCCATGCTGTTTATTAGGTGGCTGGAGGGTAAACGAGCGGGCTGTGCGGTGCTGTATGCGCTCACGCAGCTGCTCGCTATGGCGTCGTATGAGCAGGCGCTGACCCTCGTCGCCGCGCTAACGGCTTTGATTGCGGCCGTTTACTATAGACGGAGCGGGCGCCGCGTGCTGCTTGCGCTTACTCTGCTGTCGAACGGGATTATATACTGGGTGTTTATCTCGCAATTCCGCGACACAAGTCCGCTGTACGCCTCGGCTTATGGTATGGTGCTGCCCTTTTCGGCCCATTTTTGGAGGGTTCATCTGCCGCATGTGCTCCAGCAGTTTACGGCCGCTTTTGTCGGAGGCGGCGTGCTTATTTTATTTAAAGGCGCGCTGCGCGGTATAGTTCTTGTTTTCCGCGAAGGCAAGGCGGTATATTTCCTTGTAACACTTTTGTGCGCAGGACTGACGTCTGCCCTCCTGCTTAGACCGGATAAAAGCAGAGATCGACCGCTTCAAACAGCGGGTCCGGCAAAGCTGGCCGGATCGCTTGCGGCAGGCGTATTTTTGGCGGCCGCGCCGCTTTTGCCACATGTGATAAAGGAAAACCCCTGGTTTTCGCTGCGGGGCACGGTGAGCAGCCTGCCGGGGATTGCGTTGTGCGTAGAGGCGCTACTCGCAAACCTTTTGCTGCGCATCGGGCGCCGGCTCGGGACGGGACAGGCTTTGCGGCGGGTCGCGGCAGGTGCGGGCGGGCTGTTTGTTGCGCTCTGCTTTTTCGCCACGGCGTCGGAGCTTGACGACTACAGGCTGACTTATGAAAATGACCAGGCCGTCATGGCGGCCGTTGCGGAGGTAATTGACCTTGAGGACGCCCGCGGCCGCATCGCGCTGGTCGGTGTTTTGCCCTGCTATCTTTCCGACCAAAACTTCTTTTATCACGAGCACATCCACGGCGTCACCGAAAGCGACTGGGCGCTGTCCGGCGCACTGTTTGCTTACAGCGGCGGGTTGCTCGACCCGTCGGCAAGATTTGTCCCTCTCACCGGGGATGCCGCTCAAAGGCTTCTGCTCGGCGAGACCGAAGGCTTTGACCAAATCTATATATACGCGGACGGGAAATTCGTGCGCGCGGACATAAATTGAATATTTCTTATTGATCAGGAGAATTGGCTGTAATATGAAAAAGCTTTTTACCTCGGAATCGGTTACCGAAGGACATCCCGACAAAATGTGCGACCTTATCTCGGACGCAATACTCGATGAGATGCTGCGTGCCGACCCTTTTTCTCGTGTCGCGTGCGAAACCGCCACTACAACGGGTATTGTCTGCGTCATGGGCGAGATAACCACAAAAGCCTATGTAGATATACCCTCCGTCGTACGCGAAACGGTGCGGGAAATAGGGTATACAAGCGCAAAATACGGTTTTGACAGCGATACTTGCGCTGTCATTACGTCCATCCAAGAGCAGTCGCCCGACATCGCGCAGGGTGTCGACCGCGCGCTCGAGGCCAGGGCCGGCCAAATAACCGACGGATACGACATCGGTGCAGGAGACCAGGGCATGATGTTCGGCTTTGCGTCAAACGAAACGCCGGAACTTATGCCCATGCCCATTTCGCTTGCGCACAAACTGGCGAAAAAGCTCACCGCGGTGCGAAAAAGCGGCGAGCTGCCCTATCTGCGTCCCGACGGTAAAACGCAGGTGACAATAGAATATGAAGGCGATCGCCCCGTTCGCGTGGATACGATTGTCGTTTCCACCCAGCATGACCCCGAAGTGACGCTGGACACCATCCGGGCGGATGTCATAGAGCATGTTATAAAGCCGACCATACCCGAAGGGTTCTTTGACTCGGATACAAAGATTTATGTCAATCCCACCGGACGCTTTGTTATCGGCGGCCCTGTGGGCGACACCGGCCTGACCGGCCGCAAAATTATCGTCGACACATACGGCGGGTACTCGCGTCACGGCGGCGGTGCTTTCTCGGGCAAGGACCCGACCAAGGTCGACCGTACGGCCGCTTATGCGGCGCGTTATATGGCCAAAAACATAGTTGCGGCAGGCCTTGCCAACAAGTGCGAGGTTCAGATTGCCTATGCAATCGGAGTGGCACATCCCGTTTCGGTGATGCTTGAAACATTCGGCACCGCAAAATGCGACGAGGAGCTCATCGTGAAAAAGGTGCTCGAAAAGATTGACCTGCGCCCTGCGGCGCTTATCGACCGCTTCGACCTGCGCAGACCCATTTACAAGCCGCTTGCCGCATACGGGCACATGGGGCGCGAGGATTTGCGCGCTCCGTGGGAGAATCTCGACATCGCCGCAAGCCTTTAATTAAGACGCTGGCGGCGGAGCGGCCGAAAAGGTGCTCCGCCGCTTTATAGCAGCATCGCCGCAGTCGGCATACCCTGTATAAGGGTGACTTTTATGCCCGCAGTTGCGGTGCTTGCACAAATTTTTTTAGCAATATTTGCAGTATACGGGTTATACATGTTTATTAAGGAATGGTTTAAACTTTGATGCTGGACAATACCGACGGAAAAAATCCGGCCGAGGAGCTTGTTGAGACTTCGGGGCTCGTGGAGCGGATTATATACCAAAGCGAGCAGACCGGATACACGGTTTGCGACCTGTCGGATGAGTCCGGTGAGCTGGTCACACTCGTCGGCATTATGCCTTTTTTGTCGGAGGGCGAGACTATAAAGGCGCTGGGGCGCTGGGAGATGCACTCCAGCTACGGGCGGCAATTCAAAGTCGAGTATTACGAAAAGGAGCTGCCCTCCTCGGTTCCTGCGATTTTGAAATATTTGTCGTCGCGAGCGGTCAAGGGCATCGGCCCCGTGACCGCTAAACGCATTGTGGATAAATTCGGCGAGGACACGTTCGATGTTATCGAAAACCATCCCGAAATGCTCGCCGAAATCCAGGGCATCTCACGCAAAAGGGCGGAGGAAATCTCCGAAAATTTTCGCGCGCAGTTCGGAATCCGCAGCGTGATGATGTTCTGCCGCGATTTTGTCGGTCCGACAGCAGCGCTGAAGATTTATCAGCGATGGGGCGGCGCGGCGGTGGATATGATACGCGCAAACCCCTATGTTTTGTGCGACGAGATACCCGGCGTCGGCTTTGTCCGTGCAGACCGCATAGCGCGCTCCATAGGCTGGGAGGCTGATGCGCCCGAGCGGATTTGCGCTGGTACAGTTTATATACTCCGCTACAACGCCGAGGTGAGCGGCCATGTGTATCTGCCGGAAGACAGGCTCACCGAAATTGCGGCGCACCAGCTCGGCGTTGACATTGAAAAGGCGCGCGCCGCGATGGACAGGCTGGAGCTGCAGGGCAAAATCGCGCGAGTGGAGGTAGCCGACCGGCGCTGCGTATACCTGAAGGAATATCACGACGCCGAGCTTTTTATCGCAAATCGGCTCACCGAGCTTGAAAAGCTTTCCACACCGCTCGACACCTCAGACATCGACAGGTTTATAAGCCAGCTCGAGCTTGAGTTTGACATCAAATACGCCGCCATGCAGCGCAATGCTATCTCGGCCGCAATGACGCATGGCGTGATGATATTGACAGGCGGGCCCGGTACGGGCAAAACGACGGTTATCCGAGCGGTGCTGACGGTGTTTGATCGCATTGGGTACAAGATAGCGCTTGCCGCGCCTACCGGACGCGCCGCAAAGCGCATGTCGGAGGCGACCGCGCGCGAGGCAAAGACCGTGCACCGCCTGCTCGAGATGGAGTTTTCAGGCGGCGCGGACAGGCCGGTATTCAAGCGCGATGAGCGGACGCGGCTGGACGAGGATGTCATAATCATCGACGAGGTGTCCATGATGGACTGTTTGCTCATGGAGGCGCTGCTGAAGGCTATAAAGCCCGGTGCGCGGCTTATATTGATAGGCGACGCCGACCAGCTGCCTTCGGTGGGTGCCGGCAACGTGCTGTGCGATATCATCGAGAGCGAGCGGTTTGCAACCGTCAAGCTGACCGAGGTGTTCCGGCAGGCGGGCGAGAGCCTGATTGTGACCAACGCGCACGCGATTAACCGCGGGGAATATCCCAACCTGTCCTCAAACCGTAGCGACTTTTTCTTTGTGCCGCGCGAGCGCGAAAGCGACATTGCGCGTACCATTGCCGAACTTTGCGCCGTACGGCTGCCGCGGCGCTACGGAGAGGAGATTCGTGCGGGGATTCAGGTAATCACACCCTCGCACAAGGGGGAGGCCGGCACCGCTGCGCTGAATACGCTATTGCAAAAGACGCTCAACCCGCCGGCCAAGGGCAAGCACGAGAAAAAGGTGCGCGATGTCGTTTTCCGCGAGGGCGACCGCGTGATGCAGGTACGCAACAACTATGACCTCGTATGGGAAAAGGACGGGGTGAGCGGCATAGGCATTTTTAACGGCGACATCGGGACGATAGAAGCCATAGACTTTGTTGACGAGTCTGTCACCGTCAATTTCGACGACCGGATTGCGGTTTATGATTTTACAATGCTTGACGAGCTGGAGCACGCCTATGCCATCACGGTGCACAAGAGCCAGGGCAGCGAGTATCCGGTCGTGATTATTCCGGCATACAATGCGCCACGGCAGCTTCTCACGCGAAATTTACTTTACACCGCCGTCACGCGTGCGCAGGAGATGGCCATCATAGTGGGGCGCGCCGACATTGTGGCGGCGATGGTCGAAAACAACAGACCGGCAAAGCGGTTTACGGGACTGAAGTATCTTCTCGAATCCGACGAGTACCTATAAATACGCCGCATCAAAAGCAGAGGTAAATCCATGAAAAGGGATATAGGCATAGACATAGGCACAAAGAACACATATATATACGCCATCGCGCACGAGAGTATAAAGCGCGAGCCGTCCGCTGCGGCGGTTGACGTCGCGACGGGTACGCCTGTTGCACTCGGGGCGGAGGCAAGGCGGATTTGCATGCGCACGCCGGGCGGCAACCGGCTTGTGTATCCGCTTACCGACGCACTCGCCGACTCGCGCGTGGATTTCACCGCGCGGCTGCTCGGCTATCATACCGCGCAGCTGCGGAAGGGGATATTCCGGCGGCCGCGCGTTGCCGTTGCGGTGCGGCCGGATATTTCGGATGCCGACGAGGAGCGGTTGACCGCCGCTGTACTGGAGGCGGGGGCGCTGGAGGCGGTGCTTATCGACGCGCCTATTGCGGCGGCGGCCGGAGCAGGGCGGGACGTATACGCGAACAAACCGACGGTTATAGTTGACGCGGGCGCGTCGACAACCTATGCTGCGATTGTAGCCGGCGGGGTTGTGAAGTATTACCTCGAAACACAGACGGCCGGCGACCACATCGATGCCGCTATATCAGACTATATACGCAACAAATATAGGATTATAGTATCGCCGGAGACGGCGGAGAACCTCAAGAAAATGTATGTGTCGCTTGGCACGGGGCGCTCGGATAAGTATGCGGAGGTCGCGGGCATAAATGCGTTGAGCGGGCTGCCGGTGACGGTTACGGTGCGCGCGTCCGAGATTTCGGCGGCGGCGCTGGTGCCGGCTATGGCTATATCCAACCTGGTTTGCGATGTGTTTGAGCGGCTGGCCGAGGACTTCGGCGACCCTTCTGTGGCGAGCCCGACGGTTATAGTGGGCGGGACGGCAAAGCTGGAAGGGTTTGCGCGCTATATTGAGGCTGAAACGGGCGTGCGCGCAACGGTCGCCGCAAACCCCGAATCCTGTACCGCCATCGGCCTCGGCCTGGGGCTTGCGTGATTAGCGTTCGCAGGGGTAACAAGGAGACGCGTTTACACTGTCGCCCTTTGATATTCCTGTGCAGCTGTGCAGTTCTTCGACATGCCCCCTATTATAAACGCCTTCCCCCACCCTACCCGGGGGATTTTACCTGTGATCCGGCCGGATTTTTATGCGATGCGCTGCAAACACCGCCGGCGAGGCTTACAAGGCGGCGCATAACACCGCAAAACTACACTACATAACATATAAAACCGCATAAAAGAAAACTGCAGCCGCCGTGATGGGCAACATCCCATCACGGCGGCTTTAATGTTTGTATTTCTTTGCCGTTATGACGCATGGCTTTGGCCATAACACATTAAATGTTTACTTTAAAAACCCGCTGTTCAGCGACAGCGGCAAAACAAACCGGCTGCCGCGCTCGTTCATGCCGTGGAGTTTGAACAGCAGCAGCTCCGGCATAACGCCGAGCGTCTTGCTCATCGTAAAGAAGTCGCCTTCGGTCTCGCGCGCCGCGTCCATAACCTCGCCGTCGTCGAGCAGAAGTTCAGCGCAAAAAAGGTTCGCCTCATACTCCATGCGCGAGCTGACCGAAAACATCATCGTATCGTGGATGGGCCCGTGTTTCGCCTGCTCGCGATGCAATATAAAGTGCGCAAGCTCGTGTGCGGCCACTATCCGCTTTTCCGCGCGCGGCAGCTTTGCGTTTATGACGATGAAATCGCTGCGCGCTGAGTGAAAATAATAGCCCTTGAGCGAAACGTATCGGTCGCTGTACTTCAAAATCGCGCCGCACTCGCGTATCAAAGCCACGGGGTCGCGCGTCCCGTACTTGCTTGCGACGCGCTCGACCTCGTCTTTAATATACCTGTAAGCCAACGTGTGCTCCTCCCGCGCCGACGGATCCCCGGCCAAGCAGGTCAGTCGCTACTCCGTTTCTTTGGCGCGAATTTTTTTGCAATTTCCTTTGACTCGAGATAAAGCTGCTGGATTTCAAGGAGAAACGCGAGTTTATCCTCGTCGCTGAGCTCTCCGCCCGCAAACAGCGCCGCACTGCGCTCCAGCAGCTCTCTCGCTTCTGCCTCCCCCTTCGACCCGTATTTCGAGGCGGCCTCCGTGATGAACTCCTCATCCTCGGTAAGCAGATAGTTTACGTCCACACCGAGCGCCTCTGCCAGCCGGGCATACATTCCCCTGTCGCGCGGATAGCGCTTTCCGGTCTCGTAATTTATAATCGTGCGCTTTGTGACTTGGACGACGTTGGCGAGCTGTTCCTGCGTGTATTTAGCCTTCAGCCTGGCCTGCCTCAGTTTTTCTCCGAACTTCAATTCAACCCCGCTCCTTACCCGTTGTTTTCACATAGAGTGAAATGCATTTTCACCTTGCTATTATAATACACGTTCAGGAGCGGTTTGTCAAGTGAAACTTGATCAAAAAACCGAATTTATTTGTCCTGCGGGTACACAAGCCCGATTTGCCGCTTGATTTCGTCGTTTATCTCAGCCGCGAGCACGCTCTCCCACACCGGCAGCTCGTCAAGCTCGAGCTTGCCGCTCCGCACTCCGCGCATGAATGCTACAAGTTCGTGCACAAAACCGTTTTCGCCGGGGTCGATTTCGACGGTCTCATCACCCGACTGCGCATGCAGAACAGCCTTGCCGGGGGTCATGAACGCGCCGACTATCTCAATCGAGCCGGTCGAGCCATATATAGCCGCCGAGCACGGAAGATTCGTGTCGAGCGCACAGGTAAACTGCGCCGTACCGGTCGAAAACTCAAGCGATGCCGAGGTGTTGGCATCGGCGCCGTTGTGAAACAGCCTGCCCACCGCCGCGATCTTCTTCGGCCGCTCGCCTTGATAGGCCATGAGTATATATTCAAGCGCATATATACCCACGTCGAGCAGCGCGCCGCCGCCAAGCTCAAGGTCGAGCAGCCGGTGCGAAAAATCTGGCGCGGCGACAAAGCCTATAATCGCCGTAACGCTTTTGACCTCCCCGATTCTGCCGGCGGAAATCCACTCTACTATCTTGCGGTTGACGGGTATATAGCGCGTCCACATCGCCTCGGCAAGAAGAAGTCCTCTCCGTTTTGCCTCGTCTGCCATCTCTTTGGCAAACCGCGCGTTTACGGTCATCGCTTTTTCGACCAGCACATGCTTTCCGTGGCGCAGCGCGAGCATTGTGTCTTCATAATGCCTGCCGTGCGGCGTGCTGATATAGACGGCTTCAAGTTCGGGGTCGGCACAAAGCTCCTCATAGCTGCCGTAGGCACGCTTTGCGCCGTGCTGCGCGGCAAAAGCCTCTGCCTTTTTTATATCGCGCGAGCCGGCCGCCCAAAGCTCTGCGCCCTCGGTCATATTGATTGCGTCCGCCATTTTGTGCGAGATGCGGCCGAGTCCCATAATGCCGATTTTCATGCTTTCCACTCTCCTTTATATTGTTTTTGTCAATTATACAGCCTGCAGCCATATTTTGCAAGCACCGTTTCACATGTGAATCCGATTTGCCGCCGTGTATACAATATGTTTACAAATCATCTTATAAGTGTATTTGAAATGTGCACTAAAATAGTATACAATATAGTCGTAATCGAAATGCGGATAATATAATATACACGGAGATGAACTCAATGGCAGATAGTGAAAAAAAGTCGGCAAGATTTGTCTACGCCGACAATGCCGCAACAACACAAGTATCGCCCAAAGTGCTTGAGGCGATGCTTCCCTACTTTAAAGATAAATACGGCAACCCGTCGAGCCTTTATTCGCTTTCCCGCGAGGCGGCGGAAGCTGTCGAAGACGCACGCGCCAAAATCGCGGAGCTGCTCGGCGCAAGGCCGAATGAAATATATTTCACCGCCTCCGGCTCGGAGGCCGACAACTGGGCGGTCAAAGGCGCAGCACGCGCAAACATGGCGAAAGGCCGCCATATTGTCACCTCGAAAATCGAACACCATGCCGTGCTGCATACCTGCAAGGCACTTGAAAAAGAAGGGTTCGAGGTCACCTACCTTGACGTCGACAGCGACGGGCTTGTCGACCCCGAGGAGTTTCGCGAGGCGCTGCGCAGCGATACCATACTCGCTACCGTAATGTATGCAAACAACGAAATTGGCACTGTCCAGCCTATAAGCGAGCTTGCAGCCATCGCCCGCGAAAGGAAAATTCCGTTTTTTACCGACGCTGTTCAGGCGGTGGGCAACCTTCCCGTCGATGTCAAAGAGCTTGGCGTTGATATGCTCGCGCTTTCGGGGCACAAGATTAACGCCCCTAAAGGCATCGGAGCGCTGTATATCAAAAACGGCACGCGGATAAAAAGCCTTATCGACGGCGGAGGCCAGGAGCGCGGCAGGCGCGCAGGCACCGAAAACGTGCCTTATATAGTCGGACTTGCCCGCGCGCTCGAAATCGCGGTTGCCCGCATACCCGAGCTTGAGCGCGTACGGATGATGCGCGACAGGCTTATTGACGGTATTCTTTCGACTATTCCCCACTCGCGCCTCAACGGCTCGAGGGAAAAGCGCCTGCCCGGCAATGTCAATATAGCGTTCGAGTTTATAGAAGGCGAAAGCCTTGTGCTGCTGCTCGACAGCGCAGGTATAGCGGCCTCGACAGGCTCGGCTTGCTCCACGGCTTCGCTTGAGCCGTCGCATGTTCTGCTTGCGATTGGTCTGCCCCACGAAAAAGCACATGGCTCGCTCCGGCTTTCGATTTCCCACGAAACTACCGAGGAAGACGTCGACTATATACTTGAAAAGTTGCCGCCGATAGTTGAAAGACTGCGCGCCATGAGCCCGCTTTACGAAGATTTTTTGCGCGGTAAACAGGTTCACAGCACATAAGTTTGCCGCCTTCCCAAAGTTTATGCAAAGGAGATAATATATGCAATGGCAATGATATACAGCGAAAAAGTCATGGATCACTTTTCAAATCCTCGCAATGTGGGCGAGATTCCCGACGCCGACGCTGTCGGTGAAGTAGGCAACGCGGTCTGCGGCGATATAATGAAGATGTATCTTAAGATAGAGGACGACGTTATTGTCGACGTGAAGTTCAAGACTTTCGGCTGCGGCGCCGCAATAGCGACCTCGTCGATGGCAACCGAGCTTATAAAGGGTAAGACCATAAAAGAAGCGCTCGAGCTGACCAACAAAGCGGTTGTCGAGGCGCTGGACGGGCTGCCGCCGGCAAAGCTGCACTGCTCGGTGCTCGCCGAAGAAGCCGTTAAAAGTGCTATAGCCGACTACTATCGCAGACAAGGCCGCGAAATCGACTTCGATATCGGCTGTGACGGACACTGTGATGCCTGCCACAATCACCACTGAAAGCCCTGACATAACGCGCCGCGAAAAAGTACTTGTCGGCATGAGCGGGGGGCTCGACAGCACTATATCGGCTCTGCTGCTGCGCGAGCAGGGCTATGATGTCGAGGGCGCTGCGATTATAATGCACGACCACACCGATATCGGCGGTGCGCGGCGTTCCGCCGAGGAGCTTGGTGTTGCTCTGCACATAATAGACGCGCGCGAGCGGTTTAAAGAGGCTGTCATGCGCCCGTTTGCTGAAGAATATATGCGGGGCCTGACGCCAAATCCCTGTGTGTTCTGCAATCCCGCCGTCAAGTTCGCGGCCCTGCACGATTACGCGCGCGCACACGGTTTTCATCGCATCGCGACCGGCCACTATGCATTTGTGGACTGCCAGTCCGGCCGCTACTTTATAAGGCGCGCCGCAAGCTCAAAAAAGGATCAGTCGTATGCGCTGTGGGGGCTGTCGCAAGACCAGCTTTCGATGCTTATTTTACCACTTGGCACCCATGACAAGGAAAAGCTGCGCGAACATGCGGCAAGTCTCGGGCTTTCCGCGGCACAATCCGGTGAAAGCCAGGAGATTTGCTTTATCCCCGACGGGGATTATGTCGAGTGGCTGAAGCGCGAACATGGCTACCAGCCTCACGAAGGCGATTTTGTGGACGAGGACGGAAACGTGCTCGGCCGCCACCGCGGCGTCGCATTCTATACAATCGGCCAGCGCAAGGGGCTGGGGCTTTCGCTCGGCCGTCCGATGTACGTTTCGGCTATCGACCCCGAGCGCAATACCATAACACTGTCCCCGCCCGGCGGTGAGTATATGAGCTGTGCGCTGCTCGAAGGGCTGAATTTCCAGCTGCTTGACCCAGGTGCCCTCCCGGAAAGGCTATATGCCGAGGTGCGCATACGCTATTCGGCACCGCCGGTGCCGGCGGAAATCACATTTACCGAAACCGGGGGCGTTTTGCGCGCCGAGGTTGTGTTTAAGTCTCCCGCCCGCGCCGTCACGCCCGGGCAGAGCGCGGTTGCCTATGACGGCGATAAACTGCTATTCGGCGGCTATATAAAACGTGGCTAATAATACCGCATCCGAATGTATTGTTACAAAAATATGACAAAATCGGTAAATGTATTGAAAAAACTACATCTGTGTATTATAATTCTATAAAAGATCCGGTTTTTTAATGTTGGGAGTGATATGTGTGCCGCCGGAAAACGATAAAACGATAACCTTTTCGCTTAAAGACGAGCGGGAGCTTGAGATCAGGCGGGTTTTGACCAGCGTTTACAACGCGCTGCTTGAAAGAGGATACAGCCCTATCAACCATATCGTCGGCTACCTCTTGTCGGAAGACCCCACTTACATCACAAACTACAAAAATGCGCGCAGCCTGATTCGCAAGGTGGAGCGTGACGAGATTCTCACCGTTCTTCTAAAGTCTTATTTGGGACTGTGATGCCGCCCGAATTTTCTTGTGCGGACATGCCGTCCCTCTGTTCGGCTGTGCCGCTTGTCCGGTTTGGCTTTTTCAGCCGGGACGCACACTGAGACTCTCCTCACCGGACGGATGCCGGCTATACCGTCATATTTCACGCCGCCCGTGCGGCGTGATTTTGCTTTATCGGGCTTTTGCGCACAAAAATATAAATCCGCGCAACTGCCCGCACTACTTTAGCCCGCATTGACCGAGCACCGGATGTCTCGCGGTGCTGCATGTTTTTTGCGGGCATATTAATATTTATTAAAAATATCTGCGAAGTGATTGACTTTAATATGGAGCATGAAAAACCATACGGCGGGATAACGCCTTCCGCCGTTGCACTTGGCAATTTTGATGGCGTGCATATCGGTCACAGGGCAATAATCGACGCGGCAAAGCGCGAGGCCGAAAAATTCGGCGGGTTGACACTTGCCTGGACTTTTTACGGCCGCACCAAATCGGGCACAACGCCGCTGCTCACCACACCTGAGTATAAATGCGAGCTGCTGCGCGACGCCGGCTGCGATGATGTGGTCCTGTCTCTTATACACATCT
>DGDL01000068.1:821-7796 GCA_002385415.1 Clostridiales bacterium UBA3953 | reverse complement strand
AGATGTGTATAAGAGACAGCGTCAAAATACACGATGACGTCGCGCTTGATTTTCACGCCCTCTTGGGGCGAGCCGCAGAGGTGCCCAAGCTCGAGCGTCATCTCGTCAAAAAAGCTGGTGCCCTTCCAGTCGCGCTACAACGACAAGTATATCGTCCGCCGAAAAGCTTGCCAGATGCAGCACCGCTTTCAGGTGGTCGAGGTTGCCGTGTATGTCGCTTGTGACAAGCACGCGCCTGCCCGGCTGGATATCGGCCTCTATAAATTTAAGTTCCGGTAATTTCATTTGCCGTTTTTTTAATATGTAAATTATTTGACTTTCGTGCAGCTCATCCGTTCGGATAGCGCGCAAGCAGCGCCTCGGCGTCGGCGTGGCGTCCGGCGTCGCGCAGCCGCTTTATATAGCCGGGCAGCGCGCCTCGGCAGTGAAGCGGCCCGCCCTCGTGCAGCACCGTCTGCAGCGGGTCGACCGGATATGGCGACTTTGCAAGGTTATCGTCCACCCAGTCCAGTATATACCGCGCGCCGACGGCGCAAAGCTCCGGCCGCTCGGATGCAAGGTTGCGGAGCTGGTGCGGGTCTTCGGATATATTGTAAAGCTGCTCGCGGTCCAGCAGGTGATAGCCGCCGTGCAGCGTGCGTATGTAAAGATAGTCGCCAAACCGCGCGGCGCGCTGGCAGACATGCGCGCACTGGGTCAATATGACATGGTCGCGGCTGTGCCGGAAAAGGTCGCCGCGCAGCGCGGGCAGCAGGCTTATCCCGTCGTACCAGCCGCGCGGGACGGGGTTTTTCAGCCCCAGCAACTCGCGCACCGTCGGGATGAAGTCGGTGTTGTCGCAGAAATCGTCGACCTCTGCGTTTTCGCGGCAGCCCGGATAGCTGACGATAAGCGGTATGCGGCAGGTCGCCTCGTCGGTTGTGGCGTGCTCGGCATATATCCCGCCCTCGCCAAGGTTTTCGCCGTGGTCGGAGGTGACGACCATCGCGGTGTCGTAGTATATGCCCAGCTCGCGCAGCTTATCTAATATAAGACCCACGTTATAGTCGGCATACCTTACGCCGCAGTCGTATTGGTCGATGAAGTCTTTGACCTGCTCGAGGTTTTCGAGCTTGCCGGGGTGGCGCGGGTAGCGGGGGTCGGTCCTGTCGTCCCACATGTTTATCTCGCGCGCGCCGTGCGGGCCGACATGGCAGAGGTGCCGCTCGAATATCTCCTCGGTTATCCACGGGTCGGGCAGCGGCTCGCCGGCAAACGGGTTGCCAAACCACTCGGGCGCGCGATACGGCGTGTGCGGGTCCCAAAAGTGGACGTGCAGCATCCAGTTTTCGCGGCTGCCGTTTCGGTCCAGCCAGTCGAGCACCAGCGGGGTTATCTCCTCGGCCGACTCCATGCCTCCGCCGCCGACATTGTACCATTCGTTGAGCCCCGCGGCAAACCACCCTGCCGAGTGGCGCTCGGCAAACGTGGAAAACGACACGGTGTGCATGCCGGCGCGCCTGAACTGCATGAACAGGCTGTGCTCGGAGACAAGGTCGCGGAACCCGCGCGAGGCGCCCTGCAGGCGCATATCGGCGGCGGTGCCGCCATGACCGACGATACCGGTGCGGATGCCGTACTGGCCGGTGATAAGCGAGGCGCGGGAGGGCAGGCAGGGCGCGTTCGGGCAATAGCAGCGGCTGAACCGCACGCCGCGCCGCGCAATCTCGTCAATGTTGGGCGAGGTGTCGCGCATGTAGCCGTAGCAGCCCAGGTGGTCGGGCCGCAACGTGTCGATGTCGAATATTATAACTCGCATGATAAAAACCCTCTCAAGCTATATTTTTACCTTTGCTGGCCAAACGTTTCGTTACACCGACAAGCAAAAACAGGCAGGCCGGCCGAAGCCCCCGCTCGGTTATCCGATGCTGACCGGCACGACAACCGTTTTGCGGTTGTAAAATTCCATAAGTTTAAGCGCCTTGTTTATTGGGTCGAAGAATATGGTGACTTTTCGGCCGTCTTCGTCCTCGAACAAAATATAGTAAAGGTCGGGATTGGACATGGTGGAGCAGGCGACGTATTTGACGTCCGCCTCGTCCGCGGCGGCGCGATATTCGTCGCGATAGGGCGCGATGGCGATGGCGTCGCTGATTTTCACCTCGTACTTCTGTTTGCGTGAGCGCCGGCCGTAGATTTCCGAAAAGGTGATTATGCCCGAATCGATGGAATACTCATACTCGATTTGGACATAGCGGTAAGTAAGCGGGACAATAATGGATAGCATCAGCGGGAACAGCGCAATAAACCATATAACAAACGCCGAAAGCGGGCTTGCGGCAATGGCGACAATCCCGACTATCGGGAACAATACATACCCCAAAATCATAAGTACGCGCGCGAGGGCATATTTGCCTTCATACTTTTTTATCGTCGTGTATTCGGCGTGGTTTGCGTCGTCAAACATTGTCATCTGACCTCCAAACTATATTATTAAAAACTATAATACTATATTAGTAAACAATACTTTTTCGGTCATTATATCATATATTAAACGTGCTTTCAACAATATTTAAAATTTTTTGTATTGAATATGTACAATTGATATTATATAATGGTACGCGGCGTAATTTGTTTCAATTACTATAGTTTACGGAGTTAGGAAATGAAAGCAGTTATTACCGTTACCGGGCGGGACAGCCTGGGAATTATTGCGAAAGTCAGCACTGCCTGCGCAAATTACGGTGCGAATATCATCGATATTTCGCAGAGCGTGCTTAAAGAATATTTCGCGATGATTATGCTGGTCGATATTGACCGGCTGACCATCCCCTTCACCGAGTTTGTCGACCGCATGACCGAGCTCGGACGAGAGTCGGGACTTGAAATCCACACGATGCACGAGGACATCTTCAACTCGATGCACAGAATTTGAGGGAGCAGCAACACAGATGATAAACAAAAGCGACATCCTCGAGACAATCAACATGATTCGCGAGGAGAATCTTGATATACGTACGGTTACGATGGGTATTTCGCTTTTCGATTGCGTCTCGGACGACTTGGAGCGGCTGTGTGCCAAGATTTACGACAAAATTACGCGCTGCGCAGAGCGGCTCGTGCCTGTGGCGTGCGAAATCGAAAAGCAGTATGGGATACCTATCATCAACAAGCGCATCGCGGTGACCCCGATATCCATGATTGGCGGGGGCTGCGACGCGGACGGTTACATCAAAATCGCAAAGACGCTTGACCGCGCGGCAGAGACGCTGGGAATCAACTTCATCGGAGGATTCGGCGCGCTGGTGCAGAAGGGGACGGGCAGCTCGGCGGCGCATCTTATCGAGGCGATACCGGAGGCGCTGGCAGAGACCGAGCGGGTCTGCTCGTCGGTGAACGTGGCAACCACCAAGGCGGGCATCAACATGGACGCGATAGCGAAAATGGGCAGCCAAATCAAGCGGCTTGCGGAGCTGACCGCCGACCGCGACTCGATTGGCTGCGCGAAGCTGGTGGTGTTCGCCAACGTGCCGGAGGACAACCCCTTCATGGCGGGCGCATTCCACGGTATGGGCGAGCCGGAGACGGTGATAAACGTGGGCGTGTCCGGCCCGGGCGTGGTGGCAAGCGCTATCAAGCGCGCGGGCGACTGCGACCTTATGACGCTGGCCGATATAATCAAAAAGACGGCGTTTAAGGTGACCCGTATGGGACAGCTTGTGGCTGTGGAGGCGTCGCGGCGGCTGGGCGTGACGCGGGGCATCGTCGACCTGTCGCTTGCGCCGACGCCGGCGATTGGCGACTCGGTAGCGCGGATACTTGAGGAGATGGGCGTGGACGTTTGCGGCGCGCCGGGCACGACGGCGGCGCTTGCCATGCTCAACGACGCGGTGAAAAAGGGCGGCGTGATGGCCTCGTCGTCGGTCGGCGGGCTGTCGGGCGCTTTTATCCCGGTGTCGGAGGACGAGGGCATGATAGCGGCGGCGGCGTGCGGCGCTCTGTCGCTGGAAAAGCTGGAGGCGATGACGGCGGTGTGCTCGGTCGGGCTTGATATGATAGCCATACCCGGCGACACGCCGGAACCGGTTATCTGCGGTATAATAGCCGACGAAATTGCCATCGGCGTGGCAAACAACAAGACGACAGCGGTGCGGATTATCCCCGCTGTGGGCAAAAAAACCGGCGACACGGTGGAGTTTGGCGGTCTTTTGGGCTATGCACCGGTGATGAAGGTAAGCGAGTACGGCTGCGAGCGCTTTATCCGCCGCGGAGGCACAATCCCCGCGCCTATCCACAGCCTCAAAAATTGAGTTTATGATATTTTGGGGGAACTTTTTGAAATAAGATCCCCCCTCAAAAACTTTTTGGCGTGGGCGGCTTGGGTTGTGCAAAGCGTTTTTGCTCGCCGGCACACCAGTCGCCACATCTTTGGCGCTGTGCCCTGCTCCGCAAATCGCCTGTGCCGCGACAGCAGCCGGCATTGCGAGGTGCATAGGGCTCGCCACGAGCGGCATGGAGCGAAAGGAGGCGCGGGGGACGCATCCCCTGCCAACGTAGTCCAGCGGCGGGGCAGCCACAGGCACAGCCGTGACCTTTTGCCACAATACTAAATCCATCGAAAGAGCAGGCATAACCATGAAAAACATCGGCATACTCGTGTCGGGCGGCGGCACAAATCTGCAGGCAATCTTCGACGCGCTCGATGCGGGAAAAATCACCGGAGGGCGCATTGCGCTCGTCTTGTCCAGCAGTCCCCAGGCTTTTGCGCTGACCCGCGCGAAAAATCGCGGCGTGCCTGTTGCGGTGGTCGACAGCGCGCTCTACAAGCGCGAGGGCGGCGACTTTGACCGCGAGGCATTTTCCGCCGAAATCGCACGGCATTTCGAGCAGGCGCAAATTGGCATCGTGGTGCTCGCCGGATTCAACTTTGTTTTGGCGGCGGACTTTGTGCGCCGCTATGAAAACCGCATCATCAACGTGCATCCGTCGCTGATACCCAGCTTCTGCGGCAAGGGGTTTTACGGGCTGAACACCCACCGCGCAGTCTTGGCGTCAGGCGTGAAGCTGACCGGCGCGACCGTGCATTTTGTAACCGCCGAGCCGGACGCCGGCCCGATCATCGCGCAAAAGGCAGTGCCGGTGCGATACGGCGACACGCCGGAGACTCTCCAGCGGCGCGTGATGGAGGAGGCCGAGTGGGTGATTTTGCCCGAGGTGATAGACCATCTCTGCAACGACCGGATATTTTTTGACGGCGGCATCGCCTATGTGCGGGAAAAATAGATTTTTGTGGGGGAGCTTTCTTTCCGAAAGCTCCCCCCGCGCGCCCCTAAAACGTTTCAAACCGGCTCCTGTCCGGCATAGGACGCACCGGCGCGCCGCCCATGGAAATGCTATCCAGCCAAACATATTTATATCTTTTGGCACAGTTTTTGTGCAAACCGCAACAAAAATAACAGTTCGTTAATGTTTACAAAACACATATTGACAAATAATATAAGTTAAGGTATGATATAATGAGTACGCTCGGAAGACCGCACGACCCTGCGGCCACCCGGCCACATATTATTTTTAGGAGCAAAGGAGTGTGAACGCAGTGGCGGGACCCGGATATGCGGATGTGGTATTGTCCGACCCTTCGCTTAAAAATAAATTCACGCTTTACCGCGGCAAGCCGCTGGTCAGAGCCAACAATGTGCTGTGTTACGGCGATATGCGCGACAAGTATATCGTCTTTATAATGATACTTACCACCAAAAAAATCGAGCACGCGGACCCCCAATACTCGCAGGAGCTGCCCGATATGGTGCTGGTGCAGATTTGGGACACCGACGCAAGCAAACCCGCGCATGAACGCGTCGTAAAACAGTTTGAGAAAAACGGCCTTTTCGAGGCACTTGATATAGGCATAATCTGGATGGACAAACTCAACGCCGAATAAACCGCGAGGCAAATTATGAAACCACCGATTCGCGCTGCCGCCGTCGTGCTGGCAGCCATGATTGCGCTATTTGCCGCCGGCTGCACAGGCAAAGCGGAGGCGGCATCATCAAGCGGCACGGAGACAGCCGAAACCACCGCAGTGACCGAAACGGCGGAAACCGAACAGGAAACCGAGCCGGCCGCCGACGACGAGGCGGCATCCGAGCCGGCGACCGAGCTTGTCACGTCGGCACCCCCTGCCGGGGAGACGACGTCCGGCGAGCCGCCTGAGCTTGACCCGTCGAAAATTGTCGGCGGAAAGCCTATCAACCCGCTCACAGGGCTGGCGGCGACCGAGGAGACCATGGTCAGACGGCCGGTCGCCATCATGATAAACAACATCAAGCAGGCCTGCCCGCAGGTCGGCATATCGCGCGCCGACGTCATATACGAGATGATGGCCGAGGGCGGCATCACCCGCCTGATGATGCTGGTGACCGAATACGAAAATCTGGACGTCGTCGGCTCGGTGCGTTCGTCGCGCGAGTATTACGTGGATATGGCGCAAAACCACGACGCTATCTATATCCATGCGGGCGGGGCGACCTCCGCCTACGCGGCTATACAGTCGCGCGGCATAAACAACATCGACGGCGTCAACATGTATACGCCCGACACCTTTTATCGCGACCCTGCACGCGCTTCGCAGATGGGGCTGGAGCACAGCCTGATGACTTCCGGCAAGGGCATAGTGTCCGGGATAAACTACAAAAAGTACCGCACGACGCTGAAAGACGGTTTCCGTTCGCCGCTTTACTTCATCGACTATGACGCCGAGCCTATCACGCTGGCCGATGGCGCGGCAAGGCACGTTATAATCCCCTATAACAACTACACTTTCCCGCAGTATATTTACAGGCCGTCGGAGGGCGTGTATGCGCGCTATCAGTTCAACGGCAAAGAGCACATCGACAGCGAAACCGGTGAAATCCTCACGTTTACGAACGTAATCGTTATAGCCTGCATACACAGCTATACCGGCGACTCGTACGGGCATATCAACATCGAGACGGC
>DGDL01000068.1:0-623 GCA_002385415.1 Clostridiales bacterium UBA3953 | reverse complement strand
CGGGCATATCAACATCGAGACGGCGGGCGAAGGTGACGGCTACTATTTCACGCGCGGCACCTACGCCAAAATACGGTGGTCGAAAAAGTCTGCCGACAGCCCAATCGAGTTTACCTACAATGACGGCAGCCCGGTATATCTCAACTGCGGCAAGACATTTATCAACNNTCGTCGACCGCGGCGTGTTTGACAGCATAACCTTAAACTACAGGAAAACTAAATAAAAACACCGCCGAAACAGGGCTTTTCCCCTGCTCCGGCGGCTTTTTTATTTTTGGACAGGCTGTCATACCGTCAAACGCGGCGGTTTTGTTTTGCGGGAGCATACCAGCCGCGGCGGCTGCACAAGCAGTGCCGGCGCGATTATTTTATTTCCCCCATAAACACCTTTTTCAGATAATCGCAATTTATAATCTTTTCAAGCAAGTTGCCCATGGTATAAAAATAGTGGTTGGACGATTCATAGCCTATAGTGGCGTTTCGCGCGACCACAGCCGCCGCACGCTCCGCCAGCGCCGCCTCGTCGTCAAGCAGCGGCAAAATATCCTTGCCCGACCTTCGGCATGTGACATACATCGCCTGATTGTACATTGACTTGAAGTGGATATGGCACACCTCGGCAG
>DGDL01000027.1:11468-11681 GCA_002385415.1 Clostridiales bacterium UBA3953 | reverse complement strand
GTTCGAAAAGCCCCCCAGCCTCACCAACGTTGAAACTTATGCAAACATCCCGCAGATTATTCTTCGCGGCGCCGACTGGTTCGCAAGCTACGGCACCGAAAAGTCCAAGGGAACAAAGGTTTTCGCGCTGGGCGGAAAGATAAACAACACCGGTCTTATCGAAGTGCCCATGGGCATGCCGCTGCGCGAAATCATCTATGATATCGGCGGCGG